>JAWCRP010000001.1:0-37522 GCA_038869175.1 Candidatus Nitrosotenuis sp.
CACCGACTCTGCCATATCGAAATCGGAAAACCAAAAGAGCACAAACGTGGCATCAGATAGATCCGTCATCGCAGCATCCTCACATTTTAGGTAGGTGCATGACAGATTTTCACTTTTTACAAATTCCATGGCAGCATCTATCTTTTTGGCATCGTTGTCGACTCCGACTGCCTTTTTTACGCCAAACTCTTTTTCCGCAATGGCAAGCGAGCTTCCAGTGCCGCACCCAAGATGATAAAACACATCATTCTTGCCTAGTCCTGCAAAGCCAAAGATCTCCCTTAACGATTTCTGACCAAGCTCGACATCCTGTCCTGAAATTATCGATGGCGGAAGCGTCGAGATGTACTCTTCAATCTTCACACATAATCATCGTCTTTGCGAAATTTAAAGGACGCGAGAAGATAATTCAGAAACTGCTGTGCGCGCACAACTATTCTCTAATGGACTCTAGCGTAGAGACTGCCTGCCACAAAGTGACTCGCACGTATGATGGCATGTTTGGATCCTGTGTTATATCGTCAAGCTGACTTATTGCGTTTGCTGCACGGACCGACATCGACTCTTCACTATTTTTTAGACTGGATATCAAATCCGTGAGATTTTTTTTAATATTTTTGGGAGTTGTTGGGTTTGCAGCAACCTGCGTCAGGGTCTGCAGGGCACTCTCAAACGACTTTAGATTTTGTGCCTTTTTGTCTGCCATGCCAGTACTGCCATCTCACTTGTTTTAAATCTACACCTCAACAAAGACGTTATCTGATTCAACCACCGTCTTGTACGATTTGAGATCGGCTATCTTGGCAGGAAATTTTTCAAGCTTGCCAGTCTGGCAGCTGAATTTTGCCCCATGCCAGCCGCACGTGATTGTGGTTCCTTCAAGTCCGCCCTCAGAAAGACTTGCACCTGCATGTGTGCACGTGTCATCACATGCATAAAAACTTCCATTAATGTTTGCAACCAAGATGTCACGGCCATCAACTGAGACCTTTTGCATTTTGCCTGCGGGAATATCTGATATTTTGCCGACTATTATCTTGCCCATGCCGAACAAAACTGGCAGCATTTATTATTTTTTTAGTCCGTAAACCTGACGGTGTTCTCCAGTCTGCCAAGCCCGTCAATTTCCATCTGTATTTTATCCCCGTCTTGCAAAAATACCGCATTTGGCTTGTTGAGCATCACGCCTGCCGGAGTCCCGGTGGATATAATATCTCCCTTTTCCAGCGTCATCACCCTGCTAATCTTTGAGACTATCTGTGGGATCTTGATGAACATGTTTGCAGTAGTAGAATCCTGCCGTATCGTGCCGTTCACCCACGTCCTCAGTCGCATATTCTGTGGGTCGGGCACCTCATCAGCACTTGTTATCCACGGACCGCATGGGGCAAATGTGTCAAACCCCTTTGCGCGCCCAAACTGCTTATCCTGAGCCTGAATGTCTCTTGCGGATACATCATTAAACACCATATACCCAAAGATGTGCTTGTACGCCTCCTCCTCGACAATGTTCTTTCCGCCCTTGCCGATAATCAATGCAAGCTCCACCTCGTAGTCAAGTTGTTTTACAAACCTAGGACATACGATGTCTGCGTTGGTAGAATTCAAAGTCGTCCTTGGAATCATCACTATTGCCGGATCATGCGGGGGAGTTAGATTCTGCTCTTTTGCATGATCTACGTAGTTGAATGCAAGGCAGATTATCTTTGGTGGATTTGGAATCGGCGCAAGTATCTTTACATCTGATATCTTTGTAGAGTATTCTAGAGGTGGATTCTGTGATATGACTTCTTCATACCATCCATCAAAGAGAAACTCTCTGATGCTAATCGGTATTGGTATTCCGGTCTTTGTTATTATCTCCTCCTTTGTGGCAATTCCCCGGTCGCTGACAAACCCATAAGTCTCCTTACCTGAAATCAAAAATCTGCCTATCTTCATATCAAATCACTTGTGTGTGTATATTGCCTGCAGCTGCGAGTCCTTTCTGCAGTAGCCGAACCTGACAAACTGAATCTCTTTTCCCTCTTTGAGCTCGTTGTAGTAAGGCTCTGTAAAAACGTTAATCTCCTCAAGGCTGCCTTCGTTGAACTCCTCTCCTATGAAGAGCTGGCTTGGAATCAATATCTTTATTCTGACTGCCGCTTGCTCTGAGACCCAGTGTATTTTTGGAATCTCCTGCCGCATCTCATCGCCAACATACTGCCCTTCTGCCTCAGAATTGTTTCCTGTTATCCTGATGTTGCCAAGCCCCATAAAACGCATCTCATCGCCAATCTTTGCCTTTTCCAAATCCTCCTCCTCAACAAGTATGCCCTCCCCAAGCTCAACTACCCTTTTGCCCATGTCTTTTGTTGGGTGATTGTGCATCGTTATCGTCTTTGGCAGCCCGCTTACTCTGATTACCTTTGGCCTTTTCACCATGTGCAGCCTGATGCTTTCTCCGTCGACTATCTTTCTGTTGAATGACTCTAGCGTTTCAAATGGTGCAAGAGTGTCTGCCTTTGTAAATCCAAGTGAGAGGACGAACTTGCGTATTGCCTCAGGCCTAATGCCCCTTCTTTTTAGCGCCTCAAGCGTTGGAAGACGCGGATCGTCATACCCGGAGACCTTGCCCTCCTCAATTAGCGGGCGGAGTACCCTCTTTGATACTGGCATTCCCTCAAATCCCAGCCTTGAGAACTCGATGACTCGCGGCTTGCGCATCTTTAATGCGTCAAGTATGGAATAATACAATTCATTTCGCAGCTCGTATTCCTTGGTCCTAAATGCGTGCGTTACACCATCGATGCTGTCCTCGATTGCTACTGCAAAGTCGTAGCTTGGATACACCCTGTACCTGTCTCCAAGCAACGGATGCTTTGTGTCTATTATTCTAAACATTACGGGATCGCGCATCACTGTGTTTTCCGAACTCATGTTGCCGCGAAATCTCACTATCGCATCGCCAGGCTTGTATTTGGCAAACATCTTTTCCCATCTTTCCATGTTCTGCTCCATCTGACCAAGACTGCACTTGCATGCCTTCATGTTCCGCCTGTTGGCAGATATCGTTTCCTGCTTGCACGTGCAAACATAAGCAAAATTGCCATCAAGCAGCTCCTTGCCTTTTTTGTAGAGAATCTCCATGTCATCAGATGTGTTCTTTACCATGTCGTACTTTACGCCAAGCCAGTCAAGGCCCACCTTTATTGCAGCATAATACTCTAATCTTTCCGCCTCAGGATTGGTATCGTCAAATCGCAAGATTAGCTTGCCCCCGTACATCCTTGCATACTCTTCATCGATTATTGCCGCCTTTGCATGTCCTATGTGTGGATACCCGTTTGGCTCAGGCGGAAATCTTGTTATGACCTTTCCATGCTCTGCATCGGAAAGCGGCGGAAGGCCATGCTCCTCCTGCTTTTGCGGCTTTTGCTCAAGTAATGATGCAAAACCTGCCTCCATCTCGGTCCTTATCTGCTCAGGCGACATCTGGTTTATCTTGTTTACAATATCTGAAATCTCCGGCATTATCTCCCTGATGCGGGATCTCAAGTCGGGCATCTGGCCCAATACCTTTGATAGAACTATCTTGTCCGCAGTCCTTCCATGCTCAAGTGCATTCTGCATGGCAATTCCGCGTATCTTGTTTTTTGTATCATCGTCCAACTTAGAGGCTCCTTTTTACAACAAAATCAAGAAGCGAGACCATCTCGGATTTTGCGGGGCCAGAATACGGCGCAAGAGATCTTCTTGCCTTCTCTGCATACGATACTGCGATATCTCTGATGTCGCGTTCTATGTCAAGTGAGCGCATGGCATCAACTGCTACATCTATCTTTTTTTGTGTGGCCTTTTGATTTCCAAATACTGCCATGATGTCCCTTCTCTTTGATGGACCTGCCTTTCGTATCGCCAAAAGAATTGGCAATGATTTTTTACCCTCGCGAAGATCGTTCCCTACCGGCTTTTTTGTCACCTTCGGATCCCCCAGAACTCCAATGTAATCATCCGTTATCTGGAATGCGACTCCAAGATTCCTCCCAAACGATGCCAAGTTTGTCACATCACTTTGTTTTCTTTTTGCACATATTGCGCCCATTGCGCATGATACCTCAAAGAGTGCTGATGTCTTTTTTTCAACCATCCTAATGTATTCCGATCTCTGCGGAATCTTTTTGCCCTCTGCCATCTTTATGTCCATGACCTGGCCCTCACACACATCAACACAGGCATCTGCAAGCCTTAAGACAAGCTGCGATGAGACCTTCTGGTCTCCCACATTGTGCGTTGATACCATCTGAAATGCCTTTGAGAACAAAACATCGCCCGCAAGTATGGCAAGCGGCACGCCATATCTTTTATGAACTGTAGGAACACCGTGTCTTACATCGTCCCTGTCCATTATGTCATCGTGAACTAGGGTGAAGTTGTGAATCATCTCTATTGCTGATGCTGCAGCAAGTGCTGAGCTTGCAGAGCCGCCAAGCATCTGACAGCTTTTGATGACAAGGTATGGTCTTAGCCTCTTTCCGCCGTTTATTATTAGGTGTGATGCTGCCCTGTACAGCTCATCCGGATTGCCCCTAAGCTTTGCCCCAAGGTATTTGTTGACACGTCTTGCAGTCTGCGGCAAACTGGATGTCAATTCACAAGCCTCCAGTTGTTTGTTGGAAAATGATGCTTTAGCGATTTCTCAAGTGCCGCCTTTAGTCTGCCTTCCATCCACAAAGACAGCATCTTGTCGTGTTTTAGCAGCATCTGCTTGTCTGACTTTGGAAGAAGGTATAGTGCGAGAAGCATCCATGGGCAGTATATCTGCGGATTCTTTTCAATATCTGATGCCGCCTCATCATTTGATACCCACTTTGTCTCGCTTATCTCGTCCTTTACCAATCTAAGCGAGAATGGCTCATCTACTATGCCGATTAGCGTTCCGCAGATCTCGTTTTCAGAGCCCACATCCTTGTATGGCACATGGTATTCAAATTTGAAAAGATAGTCAAGCTTGCACGATGCACCAATCTCCTCTGGCAGCCTCCTTTCTGCGGATGAGACGTACGTTTCCGTCTTTCTTGGGTGGCTTGCAACAGTTCCATCCCAGTCGCCAGGCCATAGCATCTTGCTGCTGCTCCTTCTTGTGAGGAGTAGCTTTCCTTCTCTGTTAAACAAAAGAACTGTAAATGCCCTGTGGAGCTTTCCCTGCGGAAGATGACACCTTACCTTTTCCTCGGTGCCTATTGGGTTGTCGTCTTTGTCAACTAAAATCAGATACTCTTCCATCTACTTTCCTCCAAACAGCGTGCCGTTGAATTTGTTTTTTTGTATTGCTGAGACAATTCGTTCAGGCATGTTGCCATTAACAAAGAATGCCTTCAGTCCCATCTTTGCTATCTTTGATGCCTCCTCTACCTTGCGCTTCATACCGCCAGTTACGTCCATCTTTACATCCTCAAATGAGAATGACTCTTCTCCTATGTTTCGTATGAGCCTGTGCGTTTTTAGATCAGAGTACAGTCCGTCCACATTTAACACAAATATGCAAAGCCTTGGCCTGAGTGCCTTTGCAAGTATGCTCATTATTCTATCACCTGACAAAATGTACGACTTGCCATCCCCATACCATAACGCATCACCATACGTGATAGGAACCAGGCCGGACTTGGCAATCTTTTCAATCTCATTTATCTTGCTTGGAATCGGCTTGTCGCCTTTCATAAAGTCAGTTGGAGGCAGGCAGTATGTGTTTATCTTGTTTTTCTCAAATATCTCCAAAATTATTCTGTCAAGCTCTACCATCGAGTTCTTTACTATGGAAACTCCGCGCACATTGTATCTGGCAGGTTTTGTATGCATGTCGTATTTTACCGACCAGTAGTGACCAAATGAGCCGCCGCCATGAACTAAAACTAGCGGCTCTTTTATCTTGCGCAACTGCACCGCAATCTTGTTTATCGCAACCATCCTTGGCGAGAGAGGCTTTTCCTTGTTTGTGATTATAGAGCCTCCAAGCTTGATTAGGATCATAATACTATTTCCAAAAAATAGGCAGTTAAATAGGCTCACATGAGAGGATTTTTCTTCCTATGTGTTATCTATCTGGTGCTGGACTCCACGCAGATCCATTCTTGCCGCAAAGCAATCGTAGCCTTTTTCCAAAAGATCTCTTATCACAGCCTGCTGGTTTGAGTCGTCCACAATAGCAATTATGCATCCGCCATCTCCTGCCCCCGTTATCTTGGCCCCATACGATCTCTGGTATGCAACATTTAACATGGCATCAAGCGTGCTGTTTGAGACTCCTATCTGATCAAGATATTTCTGATTCTGCGACATTTTGCGTCCTACCAGCGCAAGATCGTTTGACTGCATGGCAGATATTGCATCATCAATCAGCCTTTCCTCCTGCGTGCGTAACAGTGAAAATATTGCCGGATTTTCATCCTTGTACTTTTTGACCCTTGCCACCACTTGGCTTGTTGAATGCGGCATCTTCGAGTCGGCAATTACAAGTGAGAATCTTGGTTCAAAGTCAAGTCGCACTATCTGTCCGTCCCGGTGATATTCGATTAGGCCGCCATACGTGCACACGCTGCAGTCAGCACCTGATGTGTTCTCAAAGATTGTCCTTTCTGCCTCGATTGCAAGCTCAAGTATCTGCTCCTTTGTACATTTTGAAAAAAGACCTGCAATTGAGCTTGCGGCAGCAACGCAGCACGCAGAGGATGAGCCAAGTCCTATGCCGGATGGAAACTCGGCTGTCACATTTATCGTGATGCCTGACTGTCCGCCTGACTCGGAGAGAATCTTTTGCGCAATATACACGATGGGTCTTAGCGTTGACTCTATCTCAGATAGCGGCATATCTTTTGCACAACTAATGCTGCCAAGTGAGGATCTTACCTCTATTTTGCCAGAATCGGTGAGGGCCGACTCGACTGTGATGCGCTTGTCAATTGAGCAGAGAACTGCCTTTCCGCCGTACACAATAAAGTGCTCGCCAAACAGGATCACCTTTCCTGGTGCAGATGCGATGGACTTCAACTAAACACGATGGAGGCGTATCCTACTACAGAGTCCTTGCTGCCTGCAACATCGCCGCTTGTGGCGTATTTGAGAAGCTGGCCTTTACCTGCCCCAAGCTCCTTGCATGCTACGATGGTTGCCGCAATTGCTCCGTATCCGCACGCACTCACCCTCCTTTTTTTCAACACGTCGTAAAATAATGGAACGTCCATCTCAAGTATTGGCTCAATCAACGCTTTGTCCTGATTGTGCGCAACCTCGTTCTGCTCGTAATGTGTAAGGTCTGAAGAACCAATAATGATTGATTTTCTCGTCTTTGCAATCTTGGCAACTGCTGCTCCTACCTCCGATGCACACTCTATCTCCTGATCAAGCATGCAGATTGGTAGAATGGCAAACTTGTTCTTGCAAAACTCTTGCATCATGGGAACTTGAACTTCGATACTGTGCTCCTTTATGTGAGAGAAGAAATCAATCTCTATAGTTTTGCAAATCCGGTTTATCATTGATGCGGCATCCGAGTCGACCTGGACATCACCGATTGGAGTCCTCCACGATGCATCCTTCATCGTGGCCACCTGACACCCAAGACCCCAGTGGTTGGGCCCAATTATTATTGCAAGCTCAAAGTCTTGCTCTGCAATTGCCGCAAACGAGTGTGTTGCAACCGGGCCGGAGTACATGTAGCCTGCATGCGGACACACTGCCCCGTAAATTTTTTTACCAATCTTGAAATCTCCAACGCCATACTGATGCATGATGCAGTCTTTGACAGTCTCCACAAGTTCGTTTTTCTCATTTGGATAGAACATGCCAGCAACAGCCGGTGTTCTAACACGCATTACTCGATTTCCTCGTCTGTTATCTTTGTCTCAAAGTCGTCTATTTCGTACTTCATCGGCTCGCTCTCTTGAAGCTGGCCCTTTTGTATGAGAATCTCGCGAGCCAACAGCCAGAACACCGTGGCAAGAGATTTTCTTCCCCGGTTGTTTGCTGGAATCACCAAATCAATCTTTGATGTGACGTTGTCTGTGTTTGAGACGCCTATTACCGGAATTCCCGCGTTGGTTGCCTCGATAATTGCCTGCGAGTCCACCTGCGGATCTGATATGATGACGAGCCTTGGCTCAGTATAGTATGGAAGAGACGGATTTGTAAGTGTGCCTGGCATGAATCGTCCAAGCATCTTTCTTGACCCAGTCATCTCGCAAAATCTTTCAATTGGTGTACTGGCATACTCTCTTCCGGAGCATACAAGAACAAGATTTGGCTCAATTCTATTGACAAACTTGGCAGCCGTCTTTATTCTTGCAAGCGTTTTGTCAAGGTCTATCATGTATAGGCCTTCGGGGCTTGCTTTTGTTATGAAAGGCTGCATGAATGTGGTCTTGACAGTAGTTCCTACTCTGATTCCTGTTGAGAGGATCTTCTTTTTGATGTCTTGACTTTCCGCTTGTTGTGCCATAGCGATTTTAAATCTCTGCCATACCCGATATTAAACTATACTCCGAGAGGCGTATCAGCTCGTTGAGTTTTGATATCCTCTCGCCCCCAAGAACGCCCACCTTGAGCATCTTTGAGCCGGTGGCAACACCAATATGGGAGATCTGATGGTCCGTGGACTCGCCTGACCTGTGCGATGTTATTATTCCGATCCTGTTCTTTGTTGCAATCTTGGCAAACTCTAATGCATCGTATAGGCTCCCTGCCTGGTTTACCTTGAGTATGACGCCGCTGCATGCCTTTTTTGATACTGCCTTTTTGAGAATTTTTGGGTTTGTCACAGTAAGGTCGTCTCCTGTCACCAAAACCTTTGGAAATTTTTTTGTAATCTTTGCCATATCGGAAAACGCCTCCTCATGCACTGCGTCCTCAGCGTAGATGAGCTTGTATTTTGATATTATTTCTGCCGCAAAGTCAATCTGCTCTTCCGGCGTGTTCTCAAATCCTGCACGCTCGTAGACGTATTTTTTCTTCTTTGAATTCCATTGAGTCGATGATGCAAAGTCCACTCCAAGTGCTACCTCTTTTCCCAGTGTGTAGCCAAGACTCTCGCAGGCCTTTGCGGATATCTCAAGTGCCTCCTCGTTGTCCATCTGCGGTGCCCATCCGCCCTCATCGCCGCGGCCGTTGGTAAATCGCAAGTCTGCCTCCCTCAAAAGTCTTCCAAGCTCCTTGTGTACTGCAAAGTTCATCTCGATTGCCTCCCTTGGCGACTTGGCACCCTTGGAGCAGATGAGTATCTCCTGTATGTCAGGTGTGCCGGGCCCAGCATGAGCACCGCCCCCAAGAATGTTGCCAAGCGGGAACGGGAATCTCCATCTTTTTGCATTTGATAATATCTTAAACATCGGCTGATCAAGCGCCTTTGCTGCCGAGTCGGTGGCGGCAATTGTGATGGCATAGGCTACTGCTCCTCCTATCTTAGAATAGTTTGGCGTCTTGTCTATTGCCCTTATCTGTCTTTGAATGGATTTTAGATCATCCGCATCAAGGCCGACAAACCTTTTTGCATTCTTGCTTAACATCTGCAAGCTCTTTTCTGGACTGTTTGCCGCAAAACTCTGGGCCTCGTACTTGCCTACGCTTGCACCAGATGGGGCGCACGCACGCCCAAGGTGCCTGTTATCTGAAATGATATCTACCTCTATTGTCTTGCTTCCTCGGCTGTTGTAGACCAGCCTTCCTTTAATGGAGGTGATCTTTGGCAAACTACTCTAGCTCTGACTGGACTTCCAAGTATCGTCGCTGAATTGCCTCGTAGAACGGAATTATCTGCTGCATCGTCTCAACTGATGTGAGCATCATCCTTCTGCAGCAATATCTTTTGAGTTCAAGTGAGTCAAGAACCTTTCCTGGCTCCTCTCCTGCCTTCACTCTGTTTTGATAGTCCTCATGTTTATCTGCAATTAGGTTGCCGCAAGTAAAACATCTTACCGGAATTAACACGAATCAAAGGGTAATCAAGGAATATAAAAACCCTGCATGGAAGTTTACCGCGGGAGTTGCCAAGCCCGGCCAACGGCGCTAGCTTGAGGGGCTAGTATCTTAGGATTTCGTGGGTTCAAATCCCACTTCCCGCACCTTTTAAGTCAAGCATGGTGCAACGGATCTGCTAATTATTCTAAAATGATCGTGATGTAATCTATGTTAATTATTTTGGAAGATTGCGGTATAACTCGCAAGGAGTTCATATCTGATAGTAAACAATAATTCTACAATGATTCTTCATCTAGAAACAAGTTGTTTCATTTTTTATTCATGCTTTTTATCAGCTCAGAGCGTCTAATCTCCTCTGTAATTGCAATCCTTGTCTCCTCAACCAAAATCCTAGCAACGTCAAGCTTTTTTCTTGCCTCCTTGACGACCTTGTCAAAATGGGCAAACGGATACAGCATCAAGTACATCTCCTCCATCACAGAAAAGATCTTTTGAGCTTCCTGCGCGTTACCGATTCTTATCTTATCGTATATGTTGCGCCTTAGCTCGCCTATGCAGTCAAGCAAGCCAAGCACATATGCCTCCTCGCTGACCTTCAGATGCTCTGCTGCAGGAACTGCCTTTCCGCCAATTATTGCTAACAGGGCAGAGGCCTCTACAAACTCTTGCTCTGGCGTAACAAGATATCTGTGAAGGCCAGGGTCTGTCTGTTTTTTGTATTTTTGCAAGAGTCTTTGCGCCTCAACTGTCTTTTTTGCCGCAACCTTTTCGTTATTTCGGTGGCATTCTATTATTGCCTCGCTGCATAGATTGACAATCTGGCGAGTGTTCTTGAGCAAAAGCTCTCTATCATCAAACGTCTTTTCCAGCACCTTTGATATCTTGGCCAGCGACGTCTTGGCGTTCTTGAGCATACCAAAAAATTACTTCACTAAGATAAGATACTTTCCAATATGCGCGACTTGATACCATCCAATTAATTTAATTTGTGCAGGGTGCAACGTTCATTCATGGAAATTTCGGTAAGTCAGATGTATCAGATAGAGGAAAACGGCCACAAGATGGGCTTTCCAAGACAGCTTATGATGGAAAACGCAGGTGCCTCAATGGTCAAAAATCTAGTCAATCACTTTGGCGATCTTGCATCAAAAAAGGTGCTAATCTTTGCGGGTCTTGGCAATAACGGAGGCGATGCGCTTGTGGTTGCAAGACATCTTGCAGGGCATGGAAGTGACGTATCCGTAGTATTACTTGGGGATCCAAATGAGATCAAGACGGTGGAATGCAAGATGAACTGGGATGTGCTAAAAAAGATGAAGTCAGTAAAGATTCAAACTATTGATGATGCAAAAAATACAAAGCCTGACATTGTAATCGATGGAATACTTGGCACCGGCATATCGGGGGCAATACGTCAGCCTCACGCATCTGCAATCGATCTTATCAACAGTCTTTCCGCATTCAAGGTGGCAGTGGACGTTCCATCTGGAGTAAATCCCGACACTGGCCAGACTGCAGAAAAGTTCGTCAAGGCGGACATGACAGTAACATTTCACAAGATGAAACGGGGGATGCCAAAAAGACAGGATCTTTGCGGCAAAATATTTGTGGAAAAAATAGGCATTCCACCGGAAGCAGAGATGGGCGTCCTATGAAGGTACACCAAGTGGAGGTAGGAAATATGCAGAACTTTACCTATGTGGTAGAGGATGAGCAGACGCGCCAAGCCATAGTAATAGACCCGTCATGGGATCTTGAAAAAATAAACGACATCATACAAAGAAACAACCTCTCAGTAAAGTACATCGTAAACACGCACTATCACTTTGATCACACGATTGGCAATGATGCGATGGCAAAGCAAACTGGAGCAAAGATAATCCAGTACGCAACATCTGAAATCAAACACGACATCAAAGTATCCGACGGTGACAAAATAAAGTTTGGAAGCTCGGAGCTTTTAGTGGTGTACACGCCGGGCCACTCAAAGGACAGTATGTGCCTTGTCGGCGACGGAAAGATATTCTCAGGTGATACGCTATTTGTTGGAACGTGTGGCAGGGTGGATCTTCCCGGTGGAAGCGCACGCGAGCTGTACTACAGCCTAGTCCACACGCTTCGAAAGATGGATGATAATCTGATAGTATATCCAGGTCACAACTACGGCCATGTGCCTATCTCGACTCTTGGGGAGCAAAAAAAGATGAACCTTGTAATGCAACCAAGGACGGAAGAAGAGTTTTTGGAGCTGATGGGTCGGTAATTGCACAAAAACATTGACGTGCTTGTAGATCCAAACGGAACTAACTTTGTCCAAAGTCTGGAAAACAAGCACTTTCTATTCTCACTTGCAATCTCTTACACGGAGACATGTGTCATTCCAGGAATCACAATTGCCGGAAGAAATCCTGACCTGCTCCAGTATACGCCTCCTGCTGATGCAGAGTTTCTCAACTTTGGATACTGCAAGTGTGTAGATGCCGTCCCAATGTCTCCTGATGGCAAGCCAACACCAGGACTTCTCACAAAGACTGCGCTGGAAGCTGCCAGTATACCAAACGTTGTGATTAACGCGGGAAGCAAAATTCTTCCAAATCTACCGTATTTTGAGACCGGCCTGCCGTATGGGAAAAACATCTCAATTGAGCCGGCCATGTCGCTTGATACGGTGTCTCGTGCAATAGAGTACGGCAGGATGATAGGACGCTGTCTTGGCTCGGCCACCGACTGCCTTGTCATCGGCGAGAGCATCCCTGGCGGCACCACGACGGCGCAGGCAGTCCTGTTGGGCCTTGGGTATGATGCCAGGGTGAGCAGCAGCATGGAACAAAATCCTACTTCACTAAAAACTAAAATCGCACTTGAAGCGCTCTCAAGGGCCGACAAGAGCAGTCCGTTTCATATTGTTGCAGCAGTAGGTGATCCAATGATACCGACGGTGGCAGGAGTACTTTCTACTGCATCGTCGCTGACCAAGGTGATACTGGCTGGCGGCACACAGATGGCAGCGGTGCTTGCATTTGCCAAAACTGCAGGATTCAACAAAGACAACACCGCAGTTGCCACAACATCGTACGTAATAGACGACAAGTCTGCCAATCTTGCAGATACAATACGCCAGATAGATAACATCCCAGTATTTGGGGTTCGACTTGGACTTGACAAGTCCACAATAGACGGACTTAGGTCCTACTCGCAGGGATTTGTAAAGGAGGGGGTTGGAGCAGGCGGTGCATGGCTTGCAGCAATGCTCAAAATCGGAGTCGACACAGAGCGCCTAATGCATCTTTGCGAAATTCAGTACAAAGATTTTATTTTACGGTAACTGATTTGGCAAGATTTCTTGGATAGTCCGGATCGGCATTTTTTTCCACTGCCGAATAATATGCCAAAAGCTGTATCGGTATTATCTCAATTAGCGGGTAGAATACATCATCGATTGCTGGAATCGCTATCCAGTGATCGTACACGTCACTTGGCTTATCGGAGATTCCAATTATCTTTGCGCCGCGAGCCTTTATCTCGCGAGCACTGGTCAGCGTGTCGGCGTAGGTGTAGTCGTTTGGATTTATTATGATGACATATACGCTGGAATCCATGAGTGCAAGCGGCCCATGTTTTAGCTCGCCACCTGGAATTCCTTCCGCATGAATGTATGTCAGCTCCTTTAATTTCAGAGCTGCCTCAGATGCAATTGGATAGTGGACTGCCCTTCCCAAAACATAAATGTCCTTTATTTCGCGCAACTCCTTTGCTATCTCCTTTATCTTGGCGTGATCTCCAAGTATCTTCGATACCGTGTCTGCCAACTTTTTTTCGTCCACCTTGATGCATCCATCGCATAGCTTTTCTGTTATCTTGTAGATGACGCTAAGCTGCGATGTAAAGCTCTTAGTTGCAGCAACTCCTATCTCAGGGCCGCAATTCATTCCTATCACAAGAGATGACTCTTGCGCAAGAGATGAGGTGAGTATGTTTACTATGGAGATTATCTTTGCATTCGATTTTTTGGCAATGTTGACTGCCTCAAGCACATCCGCACTTTCGCCACTCTGTGAGATTGCAACCAGTATGGAGTTTGATTCTATTGCATCTGGAGCAAAGAACAACTCACTTGACATTATCGGCTCCGACTTTATCTTGGCGTATTTTTGCCACAGGTGCTTTGCCACAAGCGCTGCATTGTAGCTAGTGCCGCTTCCGGTGATGTAGATGTTGGCAGCTCTCCTGACAAACTCGGTCGTACTATCTATTGCATCGCGTGAGTTTTCGCCTGCGCGTGGTATCGTCTCTGGCTGCTCTGATATCTCTTTTAGTGTAAAATGTGCAAACTCTCCTTTGTATGCGTCGGCAAACTCCTTTGAGACCTTTGTAACTTGGTGCTTTACGGGATCCCCATCAAAACTGTATATTTGGACCCCAAGCCTGTCCAGCATGACAAACTCGCCATTATCAAGATAGATGACATCATCGGTTTTTTCGATAAATCCTAAAACGTCGCTTGACAAAAAGTATCCGTTCTTTCCGATGCCAATTATTAACGGTTCATGATACTTGGCTGCCACAAGCATGCCGTTCTGAAACATTGCGACAAAGGCATAGTGGCCTTTCAGCTGCAAGACTGTCCTCATGACTGCTTTTTTCACATCCAACATCTCGTCAAAGTTGAACTGCAAAAGATTGGCTATTACCTCGCTGTCTGTTTGGCTCTGGAACTTGTATCCGCGCTTTTCAAGATCTGCCTTTAGTTCTTCGTAATTCTCAATTATCCCGTTGTGCACTATTGCTATCTTGCCTGAGCTGCTAGGGTGCGGGTGTGCATTTGCGTCTGTGACGTTTCCATGTGTTGCCCACCTTGTGTGGCCTATTCCTATGCTGCCTGGCATCTGATCAAGTTGCAGCTTGCTGTTTACGTCGGAGACCTTGCCTACTCCCTTTTTTACTACGATGTCGTCATTCTTTGTGGCAACTCCCACACTGTCGTATCCACGATATTCCATCCTCTTGAGGCCGCGCACAAGAATCGGCGCAGCAGAGCCGTCGCCATAATACCCTATTATTGAACACATTGCTGATGTCGATCTGTATACTCTGCTAGATAAAATTAACTTTGAATTTCTTCGTTTGCAGGCGCCGACTCTGATTGGCCTTCAATCGCGCCGCCTTCTACTGCAGGTGCCTCAGCTACGGGCTCTGCCTTGGCTTTTAGGTTTTCCAAAATTCTCTCTGAAAGGGTGATTCCATGTTCCTCATCGGTAGTCACAATGTAGGAAGGTACGGTGATTATCTGATCGCCTATCTTGACATGGCCATGCACTATTGCCTGCCTTGCTTGGTATGGCGTCTTGAATGCAAATTTCTTTTGCACTATGGTCTGCAGTCTTCTTGCAAGCATGGTGTTGATGTCAAGGTTCAACACATCATCAAGTGTTGCACCGTCCTTTACAAGTCCGATCTTTACAAGCGATCTCATAAGAATTGGTTCCTTCTGCTCTCTTACCTCCTGCCTTAGCGCCAAAAGTGATCTTGCTTGGTGTCTTACACGTGACAGCTCAGTCCTTGCCTTCCATAACTCTCTTTTATTTTTCAGACCATAAGTTCCAAGCGTGTTCAGGTCTTCCATCATAAAGTCGTAGTTAAGTGGACGCTTTGGTTTTCTCCAGACTCGAGTCGGATATTTTGGATCTCCCATTCACTCCACCTATTTCTTTGCCTTTGCATCAGCTGCTGGCTTTGCAGCTGCCGCTGGCTTTGCTGCTGCTGCAGGTGCCGCCGCTGCCGCCGGTGCTGCTGCTGCAGGTGCCGCCGCTGCCGCCGGTGCTGCTCCTGCAGGCATTACCTTGCCGCCCTTCTTTACTCCAACTGATGCTCCCTTTCTTCCTGTAGTGCGTGTTCGTTGTCCTCTGACCTTTAGGCCATACATGTGACGAAATCCTCGCCAACTGTTTACCTGCTTTTCACGCTCGATATCATTTCTAATTGTAAAATCAATATCTGATGTAATAAGATGAACTGTGTTTCCAGACTCCAAGTCGCGCCTCCTGTTAAGAAGCCATGCCGGAAAGTTGACAGACGTTGTGTCTTTTAGCGCCTTTTCAATCATCTCGACCTGAGAATCCGTAAGGAATCCGATGTTGCTGTTTGGATTCAAATCAAGCGATCTTAGTAGGGCGTTTGCAAAATTCTGGCCTACTCCCTTTATGTGGGTCAGTCCTACCAGAAGCTTTCTGTCCCCTGGGATGTCTTTTCCTACGATCCTAACAATGTGTCTATAGTCTTGTGCAGACAAGTATTGGAAGGTCGACCCAACCCCGATAAAAACCCTGCTCAGCGGCTGCGAACAAACTTGCTAGTATTTTTAAGATAATTCCTCCAAGGTATGGTGCTTGACCGATCTTAAAGAATCAATCCGCAAAGTCTACTCCTCACAGCCCCAGTATGATGAAACCAAGGCAGGACTGCCTGAAAACTATTTGGAACTTAAGACAATCGGAGATCTTCTTGATGTAAATTACAAACTGCTTGACGCAAAAGAGCAGCTGCGGCGCAACCTCGTATTGCTGATGCGCTCTGGTGGAAAGAAATACCCTGGTATCATCGGGTATGATGATGATGTGATTCCTGCACTTGACAGAGCAATACTCTCAGGCCACGACATATTTCTTGTCGGCCAGATAGGGCAGGCAAAGACAAAACTTGTGGAAACAATAGCAAAAAACCTCCTCTCGCCAATACCTGTAATTGAAGGAAGCATAACAAACGATTGCCCGATGGATCTGCCTGCAGATGAACTTGCATCATTACTTGAGGGTAACGAGGTGGACCGAACATCGCCGAACTTTTACGTCAGCCCCGAGAGCGCAGAAAAGATACTTGATAACAAAATTGACACTAAAGTAAGATGGATAGATGGAATCAGGCGATTCAAGTACGTCCTTGCAACGCCTGACATCTCAGTAAAGGACCTTGTTGGATATATTGATGCAATAAAAGTCGCAAAAAAGGGAGTGGAGATGTTCAAAATAGAATCATACTCTCCAGGACAGATACTTCAGGCAAAACACGGAATATTTTGCATTGATGAGCTTCCAGTATTGGATCCAAGAAAGCAGGTCGCACTCTTGTCGGTACTACAAGAAGGAAGATACACTACGGGGGCGTATCCTGTAGTCTTTGAGCCAAAGACCGTCTTTTTTGCAACTGCAAATCCAATCGATTACACTCATGCAGGAAAGATAATAGAGCCTCTATACGACCGACTAAAAAGTCACATACACACTCACTATCCAAAAACAATCGAAGATGAGATGGTCATAATACTGCAGGAGGCAAAGCTTCCATCCTGCCTTGTCCCGTATTTTGTTCTAAAGACACTTGCACGCATTGTGCACAAATCGCGCAACCATCCTGAGGTAAACCAGGCAAAGGGAGTCAGCGTCAGATTCGGAATCCACGGACTGGAGATACTTGTGGGCGAGTCGGAAAGAACACGAGCAATTCCTCATAACACAGCTCCTGTCCTAAGACACTCTGATATGTACTGCCTCTTGCAGGTTGCCAAGTTTGAGCTCTCCGAGATTGATGATACGCTTGAAAACAGGCAGAAGGTGTTCTTGCAGGTACTTGAAGAGTCCGTCCGCCAAACATGTCTTGAATGCCTAAATGGAGTTGATGCTGCAACGTTGGATGCAATCAAGGCCGAGTTCGCAGGAAAGACGTTTTTGGCATCGCCCAAAACAGTCTGGCGCAACGGTGCGACCTCGTATGAACACCAGATTGCCTCATTCTCAAAGCTTGCCGATCTTGTGGCATCAAAGGTGGAGCAAATTCGTGCAGAACAACAAATCTTTCAAGGTGTGTTAAAAAACCACAACATAGACGCCTCAAGGGTTCGAGTTGACGAGGCTTTTGCAGACGAGCTCAAATCGTCCATTACGGAAACAATACTTGATGGCCTGTGCTATGTGGAGCCAAAGGTACTTGATAAAAAAGAGTCATCCTATGTCGCATCGTAATCTGGTATATTTTGCATCGCAGAACGAAAAAAGAAAAAAACACGAGAGCACCGAGCCTGATCAAAAGACACTTGAGAAAATACTCGAGTCCCTTGCAGGACAGTCGATGAAAGAAAAGGCACCGACCATCGATGAGCTTGAGGGAATACTACAAAGCAGCATCAAGGCCGACTCTGATGCTGCAGATGCGACTCAATCGGATGAGGCCCCAAAATCCGATGATGCCCACTCAATAACAAAGTTCCTGCTGGAGAGCGGCTACTTGAAAAACGAAAAGAACTGGCTTACGATGAAGGGATTTTTGGCAATAGGAAACAAGATACTTGGCGACATCATGGGCCAGCTGAAGACAGGCGACTTTGGACTGCACCAAACAAGATCGGTCGGCTCAGGAACGACGGTGCTTGATACTACAAAAAAATTTGAGATTGGAGATGAATTAAAGCTAGTAAGCGTTCCACATACAATCCTTAACACAATAAACCGGCTGACAAAGGAAGGCCGCAGCCTTGCATTCCCTCTTGCCGTAGACGTCGACGACTTTGAGCAGCATGAGACGGTTGAGGACGTAAAGGCATCCGTTGTATACTGCATAGATCTCAGCTCTACGATGAAGTCGTCCCTTGCAGATTCTGGCATGAGCCGTATCGAGGCTGCAAAGAAGGCACTCTGGGCCCTCTACATACTAAATCACCGATTCTTTCCAAATGATTCTGTTCACATTGTGGGATTTGCATCGATGGCATCGGTGGTAAAGCCGCTGGACATTCCATTCCTAAAGACATATGATGCAAACGACGAGTTTCTGCACTATACCAACTACCAGGCCGCATTCAGACTTGCAAGAAAGATACTCCAAAAGGATGCGACAGCAAACAAGAGAATTGTGATGATAACTGACGGCCAACCAAGTGCGTGCTTTGTTGACAACAACTCGCAAAAACAAAGCATACTCTCAGACAAGCCATACTCTAACTTTTACCAGCCAAATCCCGACCTTCTCTTAAAAATACAAGAGCAGAAAAACATGAAGATAGAAGACACTGCAAGCCTTGTCTACTTGTGCTACCGCTACAAGAAGATAGACCCAAAAATAGAGGAGCGAACACTGCTTGAGGCAAAAAAATGCAGGCGACACAATATAGAGATCGACTCGATAGTGGTAAGCGAGGAGACGGAACTTTTAAGCTACGTACAGCAGATGGAAAAGGAACTGCGGGGCCGCACATATCACATCAGCCAGAACAACATGGACAAAGTACTTGTAGTAGACTATCTTTCCAACACAAAGCGAATATTAACTTCGCAAAACCTCTGAGATCAAATGTCTGACGACAAAAAAATAGTGGAAACCCTTTTTGATCCGAACGTCTCAATAATACTTGCAGAACTTGAGCACGGACCAAAAGAATCAAGCCAGCTTGCGCAAACACTTGGAATCTCAGAACAAGAGATAGGCAGCAGGCTGTCCTATCTTATCAATTCCGGCATCGTCCGCCTTGAAAGTGCCGCATACTCGGTAGATTCCGAAAGGATTGCCAAGATAATGGAAAACGATGAAAACTACAAGGGGGTAGTTGACGGCCTAACAGAGCTGGACAGCTATCTTAACTAGTCCGCTTCCTTGTCTTTACTGCATAAATGACTGCTATGCCAACACCTACAAAGCCACACAGTATTGCAGCCTGACCAAATATGTTGAGCGCAATTACCGACTTGTCTGGCATGTGGGCAAGCCCTACAAGTGCGCGTACCTCTTGCGAATCAGAGTTTTCCAACACCAGGCGGTGCTCGCCCCTACTTGTTACCCTAAATTGCTCTTCAGTGGAATCTGAGTCTATCTTCTTTGCCACAATCTGGCTGCCAAAAGGATCAAAAACCCTTGCAGTCATCTTACCGCCTTGCGCCGTTGTATGAACTACAAAGACTCCAGTATCGCTTATTGCCGGATCAAGCTCGCGCGTTACCTCAACTGGTGTTGACACGCTTGACTGCCCCTCAGAGATTGAGACGCCTTGGGATATCATAGATGAGCCGGTATAGGAGATTATCATGCCTACTGCGACAAGGCCGCCTGCAATGAAGATCATAAGATGAGATTTTTTCATCATCCATCAGATTTTTGATGCTATATATTGAGTTGTTCTTTTTTGGCGGCTGCGTAAAAAGTTAGCCTTCTCTAATAAATTTAGCCTAGGCTAACTTTAAATAAACAAAAAATATACCATACAATACACAAGTTGAAGCCGTTTTCAAAGATGACATTTGTACTAGTAGTAACTGCGATCGTAACTACTTTGTACTTTGCGTATCCGCTTACATCCGATGCCGACAAGCAGGAGAAGACATTTGTAACGCACAACGGCATGGTAGTCCGCACAACGGGCGAGATACTTGATCCAGTATACCTGCCACAGACAGTTGAGATAGACCCGGACAAGTACCTGCGGGAGTTCAACTACGGACGCGTATCGCAACTTGCAGACGGGACGACTCTTCGCGAATTTACGATAATTGCCAGAGACGATCAGATAATGGAGATATCGCCTGGCGTATACTACAATGTGTGGACGTTTAACAACACCGTTCCCGGCCCTACAATTAGGGCAACTCAGGGGGATCTTGTGCGAGTGCACTTTATCAACGAGGGCAACAAGCCGCACACAATACACTTTCACGGAGTACATGAGGCAAACATGGATGGTGTCTTTGAGATAGTAGGACCAGGTGGAGGGCGCTTTACATACGAGTTCTACGCTGATCCGGTCGGCGTACACCCATACCACTGCCACGTAATGCCGCTTGAGGAGCACATCTCGCACGGCTTGTACGGGGTGTATATTGTGGATCCAAAGGAGCCAAGGCCAAAGGCAGACGAGATGGTGATGGTTCTCAACGGCCTTGACACCGACTTTGACATGGAAAATAACTTTTACGCTGCAAACACAATTCCTTTTTACTATCAACACCATCCAATCAAGATAAAGCAACACGAGCTTGTGAGAATCTATGTAGTCAACATGCTCGAGTTTGATCAGATAAACAACTTTCATCTTCACGGTAACCTGTACCACTACTATCCTACAGGAACATACACTGTTCCAAGTATGTTCACCGACATGATAACTCTCTCACAGGGCGAGCGCGGCATAATGGAGTTTGAATATACATATCCTGGCAAGTACCTCTTCCATGCCCACAAGACAGAGTTTGCAGAAAAAGGCTGGGTCGGCCTATTTCTAGTCGAGGAGGCGTCCTAGTTGGAGGTAAAGACATCAAAGGCAAAGCTTGTCGCAAGTGGCCTCATACCGCTGGCACTGCTGGGAGTGATGATATTTTACATATTCGGACCCGGCTCTGACCTATTGGAATTTGGAGTAGCGCTTCCGAAGATAACTATGGAGCGCATTGACTTTGTCGACTCGGAGATTCAAGTACTAGTAAGAAACACAGGACCGATTCCCGTGTCGATAGCGCAGGCAGATATCAACGATAGAATCCAGCCTGCAGCAATAGAGCCTGGAAGAAACCTTGAACGATTTGAGACGGCAAAGGTACGAATTCCTTACCTGTGGAATGAGGCGGAACCCTACGAGATAGGTCTTACACTAAGCGATGGAACGCGCTTTGCAACCTTTGTTGAGGCAGCAGCCCCGGCACTCAAGCCGAGCACAGATCTTGTAGTGTACTTTGCAATTATAGGAACTTATGTTGGAATTCTCCCTGTGATGATTGGCCTTTTGTGGTTCCCGTTCATATCGCGTCTGAGTGCTGCCAAGTACACGTTCTTTTTGGCAATAACGGTCGGTCTTTTGATATTTCTTGGAATCGATACCATAGAGGAGGCACTTGAGATATCCTCAACGCGCCTTGCCGGCGTATTCAACGGCCAGCTGCTTGTCGCAACGGTGGTAGTATCGTCATTTATCGGATTGTATTATGTCTCAGAAAAGCTCATCAGCAAAAAGTATGCCAACATCTCCAAATCAGTGGCAATCGCACTCATGGTCTCAATTGGAATAGGGCTGCACAACTTTGGCGAAGGACTTGCAATAGGTGCTGCAATAGGACTTGGCGAGGTTGCACTGAGTACATTTCTGATAATCGGGTTTACCTTACACAACACTACGGAAGGCCTTGCGATTGCGGCCCCGATGGCAAGACAAAAACCCATGATAGGCAAACTTGCAGCAATGGGATTAATTGCCGGCACCCCAGCAATATTTGGGGCATGGATGGGCGGCTTTGACTACTCACCGCTATCTGCAATCATATTTCTCTCAGTTGGGGCTGGCGCAATATTTCAGGTGGTAGTCTCGATCCTCAACTGGGTAAAACAGGATCAAAAAATAATGTCTGCACCAGTTGCCGCCGGAATTGCAGTTGGCATGATAATTATGTATGTGACAAGCATCATCATCTAGAACGGCTCTGGGTGTATTGTAATGACAGAGTTCTTAAAATGACTGCGCAGATCGTGCTCTATCTGCGTTGTGAGATCGTGCACGCGCTCTATGCTAAGGTTACCATCAAATGAGCAACTGATGTCTATTTTCACCAAGTCTCCGTAGCTTAGCGTGACTATCTTTCCGATCCTTCTTACTTCGATGTGTTCCTTTAGTATGGCTGCAATCTTTTCGTCTGCCGTGCTGAACTCTGTCATGTCACTTGGTATGGCAATATGCGGTTCTAGGTGAATTGTGATGTTCTCTATTTCTGGCATCTGTTGGCGTATTCTATCCTCTATGGTGTCTGCAAGATTGTGAGCATCTTGCAGGCTCATGCTTCCATCCACCATTACGTGCAGGCTGACAAACTTGGCCCCCTTTGTGACATGATGTGAGACGTTGTGAATTCCCTTAATGCCTGCAACACCTGATGCGATTTCGTAGATCTTGGCGTTTATTGGAACATCCTTCCAGCTTGGCTCAAAGTGTACAGTTATCTCTGAATTTGGAATCGATCTTTTGATATTGTCCTCAACATTACTACTTATCTCATGCGCTCTCTCAAAACTGACATCTGCTCTAAGGGATATTGTGACGTCGGCAAATACGCCGTCCCCCGACTTGCGCATTAATACATCTCCGACACCAGTTACGCCATCAGTAGATCTTGCAATCTCCCTTACATCCTTTACCAACTGTGGTGAGATAGTATCGGTCAGCTCCTGTGCGGTGCGCCAGACAAGCTTTAAGCTGAGAACGCACAACAGAACACCTAGAACTAGGGCTGCAGCAAAATCAGCATCATAAATCCCCATGTTTGCAAGAACTATTCCTGCCACCACAACAAGCGTGGAGCCAAGATCCATGAACGCATGATAAAAGTCGGCCCTGACTGTAGAGCCGCCGATACTTTTCAATGCCCTCCTCAACAGAACGATTCTGAAAATATCGATTCCAATTGTATAGAATGCAGCGCCAAGTGCAAATAGGCCTGGCACCGATGTATGTTCTGGACTTTGAATTCTAGTTATGGCCTCGTATATGAAAAATATAGCAATCAGAAATATCGAAATTCCGCCTATCATTCCTCCAAGCGACTCTACTTTTCCATGTCCGTAGGTGTGTTCTGCATCAGGGGGCTTGATTGCATATCGTGCAGCCAAAAGGAGTACCATGGTGACTACGCCATCAAGCAATGCATGAATGCTGTCAGTTAATAGCGCAAGACTGCCGGAAATTATTCCAAATACAAACTCTACTACAAATGCCGACAGTATTGCGCCAAGCGATATCTTTAGGACTCCAGTCCTCTGGGAAAGCAGATTCATCAAAACAGTATGTGGACAGCTTCTAATAATTCAACTTACGGACAACTGATGCGATAACGTTATTTTCGACAAGCCCCAAAATACGTCAAATTGAACGCTCTTTTGCTATTATTGCCAGCATTAGTACTCATCCCGCTAGCATCGGAAGCATATGCGGCAAACCCAAACCTGTATGTGTCGGCAGAAAATCCGCAATATGGAAACCACTTTGCAGGCTCGATGGTGGTGGAAGTGGTGGTAAGCGATGCTGCGCTCTCAGACACCGGGGAAGGCAAGGGCGAGCCAAACGTTACCGTTAATGGAAAGACATTGAGGATGGTGCAAGCAACTGATGGCAGATGGTACGGATACTTTGCCAATTCTGCCAAGGCCAGAATTGCGGATGCGACGGTGACGATGGAAGGCAAAGGACTTGACTTTGGCCAATTCTGTGCCAGAGAGACATCGTCACTTGGTGTGTCATTTACACAGACTGACGGAATCGCAGTGCCAAGAAATATCAGCGGTGGAACAAACGGCAATTCTGGATTTGGTGCATGCACGGGAGTACCGTCTGGCAACATAATCAACAACGTAGTTAGATATCCAAGATCGATTAACACAAACCCAAACATACCTTCAGGACAGATAGGACTTGATCCGGCAGCATGGCCGATAATTCAGCTTTACTCTTTTAGCAGCAACGTCGTCATACAGTATAGCGGAGCAGGTGGCACACAAAGCGTCACACTACAATACAACGACATACCAAACATCTCACTTGAGCTTGACAGACCGGCGTATCCGCCAGGCTCTGAGGTATTTGCAACAATCAGGGACATGCAGCTGAACCAGGATCCTACTGCAAGAGACTCGTGGACCTTTAATGTCGCCTCACCTCATGCAGTATTTTATGGTGCCTTTACGGAGAACGGAGACAACGCGGCAAGCCAAACACCAGGACTTGCAAACATAGAGTCCAAGCTGTCAAATATTGGATTTTCCAAAAACGGCAAACTCACTATGAGTCTTGGAAACATACTGCAGCTAAAACAAAACCAATTCCAGTCTGCAACCGCAAGTGACACTTTTACCATTTACGATAAGATTGTGACGTTTGTGGAGACGGAGCCAAACTCTGGCATTTTTATGACTGCCGATTATACCAATACATCAAACATAGGAGTTCTTTCTAGTGCTCCAAGGGGACAGGCAGCATCAATTCAGTACAACTCTAAATCAACATCGATTCTCTCCGGTCTTGCAACTGCAACCATCTCGCTTGGTACAACTCAGCTACAGCCAGGACAAAAGGTGCCACTTAGCGTAACTGACCAAAACCAGAACACAAACAACGGCGTAAGGGAAATACTTGACGTCTCAAAAAGCTCAACTATAATTCCAACACTCGTAATAGGTGAGCCTCTCACTCTCCGTGGTGCAGGCAGCGTCAAAGTCTATCTGAACTCTGCAGACAGCCTTGCGGCAGGAACTGCCATTCCATCATCGGTTCCGGACCTAAAATCCGCACGCCTATTTCTTGATGCAAGGTCCGTACCAAGCCAGAGCTTTGAAAAGATGTCAGTCAATCTCAATGTAGGGGCTCAGCAACTGAACAATCTTTTGATAAACACGTCATCGCAAAACAACATTGGAACCAACTGGGTAAACTATGACTTTAGATCACTTGAGCAACTTGGAATTTCCGACTATACTGATACATCAATTCAGCTTTTCTTTGGATTAGGTGACACAAGCCCGGTGACTCTTGTTCCGGCAGGCCAGATGACAGGTGCAAGGGGGCTCATACAGATACCTGATGGCGCAGTTGCCGCAATAAACTCCAAGTCTGGAGCCGCATTTTTGGTAGTAAACTTTGATGCATCAAACAACTCTTCTCCCCAAGGCGCAATCTCTTCAGAGTCTGATACACAACCAATAGTCTTTGATATATTCTCGTTTGGACAAAAGAGTGAGACTAGTATCAACAACGCAATTTACAGATTTGAGCTGCGCGAGACGACTGCAAGCTCTGCTACATTTTCAGGAACCGTTGAATACGTGATGGCAAGTCAGCTCAACCAATCTGATCCAAACCTGATCAAAACACTGCGTCCAATAAGTGAGGACGTAAAATTCTTTGTCAACCAGAGACTAGTAGATGAGAGGGGAGTTAACATATCGTATTCCGATCTTGATGCAACCGGTACCATCACCGCAGTCTCGACAAAAACTGACATACAAAGTCACACTGGCACTGTCACACTTGGCGGCGGCACAATAAGATTCGGATCTACAGTAACGGTGGTACTAGTGGATCCAGATCTTAATGTCAATAACAACGCAATCGATACATACTCTGTAATCAATGATCCAACATCTCCGTATGCGGACGCAGTCGGCGGCCAAGGCGGCAAACTACTCGAAGTAATGATAAAAGGAATACCGTACAAACGATGCACTATAAACGGAGTGGAACATGGGGGGCTTGGTGCTACTGGCTTTGCTCTTGTAGAGACGGGGCCAAATACAGGCAGATTTGAGGGCACATTCAAGATGCCATCTCAGATATGCAACGAACGCGGAACGGAACTCATTTCTGCTGCAGGCGGAATAATTGATGTGCGATATTACGACTTTAGGGACTCGATGGGACAACCACGTACAATCACACTGTCGCGAGCAGAGCAAGTACCAACGCAACCAACACCTGTTCCACAACCAACGCCGCAACCAACACCACCGCCTGCCCAAACGACACCTGTTCCAACAATGCCAAAGATACCTACAACAAAGATCTTCTCACTGCCGCAGGCAGGCAAGACAACTGAGATATTTCTCACAGGAAAGATCCACAATTACGTGGAGGGAACAAAGATCGAAATGTTGGTAACTGCGCCAGACGGAAAGACCACCAAGATTGAGGTGACTGCAACAAAACAAGGAAACTACAAGGCCGCAATTGCACTAAAGAACGACTCACCAACTGGAAGATATACAATAGATACAATGTATCAAAACTACCAAGTTGGCAAACTTGCATTCGGCGTAGCCGATTTTCGCTCAATTCTTAATCGATGACCAAAAAACTCTATTACTACCTTGTCAACTAGGTTCAAGAAAAGTATAATCAAGTCAATTTTTCTTTCATAGAATACATAAATACCCTGAAAGGTTGTACAAGCCTAGAAATGAGAATAATTGGATGGGTTTCACTGTTATCTTTGATCATAATTTCACTTGGCGCCGTCACCGCGTATGCACAATTGGTTTTAGATGATGACGATCATAGACTCCAGCTGCCTCTTGCAGTCTGGACCGATCTTCCTTTGTATGATGCCGGTGATCCGGTCGTCTTTAGGGGTCACGTCAAAACTCTAGATACAAACAACCTAATTGACGTTACAATCCGGGTTGTTGGGCCTTTGGTGAATGGCACTTCTACCAATATAGTTCAGGTAAAACAGATAAAGCCGCAACTTGACGGCTATTTCCAGGATTCCTTCTTTGTTTCAGGCCCTCTGTGGACAAAGAAGGGAGATTACAAAATTATAGCTAATTATGGACCTCAAAAGGCAGAAACCACATTCTTCTACAATGGCGGAACAGGAGACCCAATCATATCCAGACCGCCACCGCAAATAAAATGTGGACCAAACGAGGTACTTCAGAATAACGTATGTGTTCCATTAGAGCCGCAAAGACCAGTATGTGGCGTAGGAACTGTATATGATCCAGCTACTAATACATGCATAGTTGCGCCTCCACCAGAGTGTCCTCCAGGACAAGTACTATCAGGTGGCAAGTGCATTGACAAAGAGCCAGAGCCACAAAAACCAGTTTGTGGCCCTGGAACTGTGGCAAATGCACAAGGCATATGTGTGCCAGTTCAGCAACCTGATGAAAAGAAGGGATGCCTTATTGCAACTGCAGCCTTTGGCTCTGAGCTTGCACCACAAGTCCAGCTCCTAAGAGAGGTAAGAGACAACGTGTTACTTGGCACCAGCTCCGGAACCGGCTTTATGACGACGTTCAATGCGTTCTACTACTCATTTAGCCCAACTATAGCTGACTGGGAAAGAGACAGCCCGATATTCAAGGAAGTGGTAAAGACTGCAATCACGCCAATGCTCTCGACACTGTCGATACTCAACTACGTTGACATTGACTCTGAAAGCGAGATGCTAGGATACGGAATCGGTATCATCCTGCTCAACATAGGCATGTACTTTGTAGTTCCGGCAGTAGTGATAATCAAAGTAAGGGATCTTTTGAGAAAAAAGTCCCCCTAAGAATATAAACGCCGAAACTTTACCTAATTCATGCACGTAGAATACGAGGAATTCGAATCGATTCCAGACATCTTTTCCTACATGACATCCGTGATGCCGCCAATGAAGAATACTATGCCGATAAACTACTACAAAGGCTACGTCTTTGCATTCATACCGCTCACACATAGCAACGACAACGTCTATCTTATGATATACACCAAGGGAAACCTGGATGGCAGAATACTAGAGTTTGACATCAACACAAACACATACCGCAAGGTACCGGCAATAGAGCGCGCAGACAAGACCTACTTTATAGTATTGAGCCCAAAAAGAAACACGCTTGCCGATGTAGCAATTAAGACTTTACAGTAATTATCGAGTATAGGTTGGCGCAGCAACTGATCTGCTTCTTGCGTACTTTTCCACGATATCTTCTGGTAGCTTGCCGTTAAACAGATCCTTGCACAGTCCGCGCAAATACCTCATGATGGCCCACGTTCCTGCCTTTATCAGGCCGTACATGAAGACCTTCATTGGCGGGCCATATGTCTTGTTTCGAAGTATTATTGGAACGATATCATTTATGACGCGCAGGTTGTTCTCCCAACATCTCCAAAACAGGGTGAACTGCGCCTCGTTGAGATTTCCAAAGTGCATCGAGTTTTTCTCCGAAAAGTCCTGGTAGAGAAGCGGCGCAACAAGTCCCCTAAAGTTGGTCTTTCTAAAGTCCTCAATTAGGTCTATTGTATACTGTGTCTCATCTGGTGTCTCATCTGGCCATCCAATAATTAGTGTGGCTGCCGGGAACCAGTGGTTTTCGTTCATTACTCTGGCTCCTTCCCTCACAACCCATCCCCATTCATCAGTTGAGAACGGCTTTGTCTTTACGCCAAGGTGTTTTTTGACCATCCTTGGAGCCACAGTCTCTATTCCAAGATTTGTGGCAAGCCATCTTCCATTGGTGTGCATCTCATTTATCTCGGACATCTGCTTGAGCAATAACGGGTCTGCTGCAACCGCCGAAAACGTCATGTGAGTGGTGCCGACAAAGTTTGCTCCCATCGACTTGAGGCTGCGCCACAGCTCAGTTATTGCATCGCGATTTGGCTGAAAGTCCTTGTTGTCGCATCCGTAAAGCAGCATCTCATCTGAATGGAGCCAGATGGAATCAAAACCATAATCCAGATTTATCTTGGCCTCATGCTGCAGCCTCTCAATTGGAAGGTCCTTCTTTGATCTCTTGTTGACATCGCAAAAGTCGCATCCCCTGCCGCACCCTCTCATGGCCTCAATAAGCGAGTTGACTGTAGGTCCTTCAATAATTGGAATATTTTGTATGTTCTTGACAAAGCAGTGCATCAATTCCGGTGCATCGCCTTTTTCCAAGTCCTTGAACAGGTCAAGTGCAAGCTCGTCTGCCTCGCCTACTACAACAGTATCGATTCCGTGAATCTTCATCCTGTCTGACTTTGCAAGCTCCCATGCGCCGTTGCCGCCAACTACAACATGAAAGTCATACTTTTTCTTTAGCTGAATTATGTTTGCGCACATGCGCTTGAACTTCATCGCAACGTATGACAGCTTTTCTGGCGACATTGTGGTGGTAACGGGGGCCATTCCAAGAGGATCCATTACGTTGATTCCAACCACCTTTGTGTCAGGACCTATTGCCTTTTGAAGATAGTCCGGGTTTGCAACAAAGACCTCGTCTCTTTTGTATCCCTGTAATAGTGCGGACTCGACGCGTCTTAGGCCGACCTGGGCCACCTTTGCCTCACCGGTGTTCGGATCCGTCTCAACTGCAGGACAAAACACCTTGTCAAAGACCCACTCTGGAAGCAGCTCATAGGGGCCGCATGCTATAAAACCGTAAAGAAAGTTACCACGATAATTTGTCATAAGACTGCGGTCTGCAGTCAATACTATTCTCTTGCCAGCCAACTAAACATAGACTTCTAACATGGTATAAATTATTTTCCAAGATTTGCCTTAAATCCTAGATGCATCTAGTCAAGACATTGAAACCAGTAGAGCCTAGACACATGGAGCCGCATCTTACAGAATCAAGCGGAGTGCGGGATTTTGTTTTTGGATTCGGTGATGGCATCAACACATCGCTTGGCATAGCCGCAGGTGTTGGCGGAGCAGATGTCTCATCCAATATAATCATACTTGCGTCGCTTGTAGGGATGTTCACCGGGGCAAAGGCAATGGCAGTCCAGAACTATCTTGCAGTCAAGGCCCAAAAAGAGCTTTTACGATCCGAGATTGCGCGCGAAGAGTGGGAAATAGAAAACATGCCAGATGAGGAAAGAAAGGAGATAGAGGAGATCTACAAGGCAAAGGGATTCTCAGGAGAGCAGCTTGACATGGTAGTAGACAAGATAACTTCAAACAAAAAGGTCTGGCTTCAGACAATGCTGACAGAGGAACTACAGCTGAATCTTGAGGTGGTAGGAAATCCACTAAAGAGCGCATTTAGAATGTTTGGCGCATTCCTGCTTGGAGGAATACTTCCTATAATTCCGTTCTTCTTTTTGCACGGACACGCCCCTCTTTTGATTGCAATTGGAATCAGCCTATCAAGCTCGTTCATGGTAGGCGCAGCAAAATCAAAAATGGCAAAAACAAACATCATCAAAGGTGGCCTTGAGATGGCAGGACTTGGAACTGGAATTGCACTTGTCGGATTTGGCATCGGCACAGAGCTTGCAAATCTTGGGATTATTGATTTTTGAATCTTGCCCTGTTTGCAATGTTTGCAGCAACGGCGCCTGCCCCAATTCCATTGTCGATGTTGACTACAGAAAGTCCAAGTGTGCAGCTTTGCAGCATTGATGCAAGTGCTGCCACGCCCTTTTCGCCGTATCCGTATCCTACCGACGTTGGAAGTCCAACTACTGGAACGTCGACAAGTGATGATACAACGGATGCAAGTGCCCCCTCCATACCTGCTGCAACTATGATGACATCAACGTCCTCCTCGATTAGCTTTTTTACAACAGGAAACATCCGATGCATCCCTGCAATTCCAATGTCATAACTGCATATACAAGTGCAGCTCATTGCCTCACACGTCAGCCTTGCCTCCTCGGCAACGCCGATATCTGACGTTCCTGCCGCAACAATTCCCACCTTTCCACCAGATGCGGCAAGCTTTTTGTATACAAGAACTGTGCTTGTGTTCTTGCCCTCTTTTATCTTGAATTTGTTTTTCCTTGCAAAATTGACCACCTTCTTGTAGTGTTTTTCTGGAATTCTGGATATGAGAACAGAGTCCGACCTTGAAAGCACCTTGAGCATTATCTTTTTGACCTCATCAAGCTGTTTTCTTTCCGCAAGTACAACCTCAGGTATTCCCTTGCGATATTTTCTTCCTATGTCTATTTTGGCAAATTCTTCAATCTTTTCAATGGAGTAAAGCGAGAGAAGCTTTTTTGCCTCGGCAACTCCAATGTCGCCATTCTTTAACGAATTTAAAACGTCGTGAATCTCCAACGGTATACTGTCTACGTAGACTCTAAAAAAACTGATCAGATGCCTGCAAGCGCAGACTTGATGCCGTTTGCACCCTTGTCAAACCATTCCTTCTCTTCTGGCAGAAGGTCAAGCTCTACTATCTTCTCAACTCCTCTTCTGCCAATTACTGCCGGAACTCCTATTGTTACATCAGAGTGGCCGTACTGCCCACTTAATGGCGTTGCAACCGGGATGACCTTTCTTCTATTCTTTAGTATGGCTTCAACTATTGCAGAGATTGCATTTCCTGGCGCATGTACTGTGGCACCCTTTAGCTCAATTACCTTTGCAGCAACGCCCCGCGTGTCTTGGACTAGCTGGTCAAGCTTTTCCTTTGGAAGGATGCTTGAGAGTGGCATTCCTGCAACGGTGGAAAATCTTGGAAGCGGCAGCATGTTCTCGCCGTGCTCGCCTATCACAAGTGCCCTAATCGAGTCGCGTGAATATCCTGTTGCCTCGTGAATAAACTGAATAAATCTTGATAGGTCGAGCATGTTGCCCATGCCAACGATCCTTCCTGCCTCAAATCCGGACGTCTTGTACGTGATGTGCGCCATAGGATCAAGTGGGTTTGTAACAGGCACTATTATCGAGTTGTCTGCATACTTTTTGATGTTCTCAACCACACCCTTTACAATTCCTGCGTTAATCTTCAAAAGGTCCATCCTTGTCATACCTGGCTTTCTTCCAGAGCCGGCAACTACTACTACTACGTCGGAGCCCTTCATGTCAGAATAATCATTTGATCCCCTGACGCGAACGTCTACTCCCTGTTCTGATAGCATGTGGTTTAGATCCATCGCCTCGCCCTGCGGCAGGCCATTTACAACATCCAAAAGCAAAATATCTGTGTCGACTCTGCGGAGCGCAGAAAACAGGGCAGCATCTCCGCCAACTTTACCTGAGCCGATTATAGTAAGCATACTGTGCGACTTTTGCGCTCAATAATTAAATCTATTGTGTGATTTGTAATCCCAAAACACCAAGCTGAGAATTTATATCCGCTTTACAGCTTGCTTTGTCATGGTCGTCATAGTGGATTCACAGATTGCAGGAATATCCGGCGACATGTTGCTCTCATCACTTGTGCATCTTGGAGCATCCAAATCAAAAATAGTGAATGCAGCACTAACATCGCAGAACTATCTTCCAAATTCCAAAATAAAAAAAATCAACTTCAGGCAGGTCAACAAGCATGGAATACGCGCAACCTCGCTACTTCTCCAGCTGGACGAGCACCACCATGAAAGAAAGGCATCCCAGTTACGCACCTGTATTGTCAAGACGGTAAAAAAACTCGGCCTCTCAGATGACGCATCACAATTTGCAGTCAACTCTATTGACACGCTAATTTTAGCAGAATCAAAAATACACGGGGTGCCAAATGACTTGGTGCACTTTCATGAGGCATCAAGCATGGATACGGTGGTGGATATAGTAGGGTGTGCAACGGCCCTTGACGATCTTGGATATTTTGATCAGGAAATTATTGCAACGCCTGTGGCAGTGGGCGGCGGCACGGTGACATTTTCGCATGGAACAGTATCAAATCCGGCAGGCGCCATACTTGAGATATTCAAAAAATCCGACATTGCAATATGCGGCAACGCATCAGGTGAGGAGCTTACAACGCCAACTGGCGCAAGCATGCTTGTAAATCTTGCAGATAGACACTCAGAGTTCTACCCAATGATAAAGGTGGCCAAAGTAGGATACGGTGCAGGACAAAAAGACTTTGAGGGATTCTCAAACGTACTCAAAGTAGTTGAGGGCAAGTCATCTGAGATGGGTGTGGACAGGGTGGCAATACTTGAAACCAACGTCGATGATGTATCAGGTGAGGCACTTGCACACGCAGTAGAAAAGATGATGCAGCATGGAGCAAAGGATGTCACAGTAATTCCGACGTTGACAAAGAAGGGAAGACCCGGACATGCGATCTCAGTAATATGTGATACATCGGCAGTCTCAAGCCTTGCAGCTTTGCTGGTATCTGAGACTGGAACTCTTGGAGTGAGGGTGAGATCGTCTGACAGATTCATAATATCGCGACAGATCCTAACTTTGCAGGTAAAACTGCGCAGCAAGACATTCTCTGTAAGATGCAAGATGGCAAACAACAAATTCAAGGTAGAATACGAGGACGTAAAGACGATCTCAAAACAACTTGGAATGCCGCTAAGACGAACCGAAGAATTAATCAAAGAAGAAGTAAAGAAACAGTTGAGATGAGCAAGCTGAATTTATTATTGGATTGGTTTTCTGACAAGGACAGCGCAATAGTTGCACTGTCGGGAGGAGTCGACAGCGCCCTTGTCGCATACGCTGCCCACAAAACACTACAAGATGCTGCACTTGCAGTAACTGCCGACTACAAGACGCTTGCACAGGAGGAGCTTGACTCTGCAAAGAAAATCTGCGCCGAGATTGGAATAAAACACAAGATAATATCGTACAGCGAGCTTGAAAACGAGGACTTTGTAAGAAACGACCAGAATAGGTGTTTTTACTGCCGGAGCGAGCTTGCAGAGCACCTCAACAGGATATCGCAACAGGAAAACATCCATCTAATTCTGGATGGTACGAACGCAGATGATCTTGGGGAGTATAGACCGGGAATTGAGGCGCTAAAAAGCGGCGGCATCCGTAGCCCATTGCTTGAGGTGGGTCTGACAAAAGAGCAGGTTCGCAAGCTTGCAAGACAGGCCGGACTTTCAGTGTATGATCGTCCGTCAAACTCTTGTCTTGCATCAAGAATTCCGTGGGGCCAGCAGGTTACAGCAGAAAGGCTGGCGCGAATAGAGATGGGGGAGAGATTTGTAAGGCAGGCAACTGGGGCAAGGCAGATCCGAGTCCGCGACATGCAGGGTGTCGCAAAGATAGAGGTGGCAAAGGATGAGATTCCATTATTGCAGACAAACATTGCAGAACTCACAGAACAACTGGTCTCAATAGGATTTGTGTCGGTGCAAATAGATTCTGAAGGGTACAGGCCCGGCAAGATAAATGTGATCGCAGATTGATATACCTTGACCATGCCGCATCAACTCCGATGCGCGATGAAGTAATACAGGAGATGATGCCATATTTTAAAGAAAATTATGGCAACCCGTCATCAATTCACAGATATGGCAGGATGGCAACAAAAGCAATCGAGAACGCAAGAAAGAGAATTGCCGACTTGATAAATGCACATCCTGACGAAATACTTTTCACATCTGGAGGAACTGAGTCAAACAACACGGCACTCTTTGGTGCAGTTCCGCCTAACGGCCAACTCATAACATCCTCAATAGAACATGATGCTGTATTGGAGCCGTGCAAAAAACTGCATGCACAAGGATGCACTGTGAGATATCTCTCAGTGGACGGCCTTGGCACGGTAAATCTTGATGATCTGAAAAACTCTATCACAAAATCAACATCGCTTGTGAGCATAATGTATGCAAACAACGAGGTGGGGACGGTTCAACCAATACGTGAGATTGCCAAGTTGTGCCAAGAAAACTCGGTTCTGTTTCATTCTGATGCAGTGCAGGCTGCAGGCAAAATCCCAATCGATGTAAAGGAGATTGGAATTGACCTGATGTCGATTTCATCCCACAAGATAAACGGACCAAAGGGTATTGGCGCGCTGTATGTAAAACGCGGAACAAAGCTTGCCCCATTCGTTCTTGGCGGAGGGCAAGAAAGCGGAATGCGTTCAGGAACCGAAAATGTGGCAAGCATAGTGGGATTTGGCAAGGCGTGCCAGATTGCCAAGGATGGCCTGGCGGAAAACTCGACACACATGAAATCGCTTTGCGACCGCCTAATAGAAAAGGTGACAGGCCAAATATCACACGTAACAGTCAACGGTCACAGACAGAACCGGCTGCCAAACAATGCACACTTTACATTTCTTGGAGTAAACGGTGAGGATCTCATAATCAAGCTGGATGAGCATGGAATTGCAGCATCCACCGGCTCTGCATGCTCTGTAAAGACGCAAAAGGCATCGCACGTGCTTGCCGCGATGGGTTTTTCCCACGAGCAGATAACCGGCTCGCTGCGACTTACTGTCGGGCTTGGAAACACAGAAGACGAAATAGACAAGACAGTTGACGCACTAAAGAAAATAGTTGTTGAGCTACGTGCAGTCTCGCCGTTTAAAGCAAAGTACGGCTTTTAGAGTCTTGGAATTCTTTTTGCATAAATTATTGCGGCGGTGGTGCCTACAACAAGTATCATTGCGGCAATTGCGCCAAACTCTGGAACCACCCACGTTCCAATAATCTCAATGTCTGATGCTCCGCGCTCAAACTGCACCGTAATTCTTCTAAACTCTGGATTTGTCGACGTCTCCTGATAAGGCACTTGGATTCCATCTATCTGTATTATGTAAGAGTCGTCGTTTCCACTGCGACCATCAGAACCTCTACGTGCATCAATGAGGCCTCGTTCAAGATCCAATACGAGTGAGCCATCGCCAGTGGCGTTTATCTGGACTATCAGCGAGAACATGTCTGGGTCTATGAACATATTGGTAACAGTCCCGCCACGAATCGAGTATGGAACATCAAACGTGCCGCTGCTTCCTGGGATCTTGACATCAAATATGTTGGTGGCACCTGATGTGTCTTTTGTTTGGTATTCAAAATTTGACTCGTAGACATTGGTGCTAATTCCATATGTTGCTTTGATTGTGTACTTGCCACTGGTCCTAAAGTAAGAGCCGTCGGCAACAATTCTGTGAGTAAAACTTCCATCCTGTGACACATCGACCTGCGCCACCTCTACAAGATTCTGAAGTGGGTTGAAGACCTGGATTATGATGGGCGTCTTTTCAAGAACTACATCCACTTTGCCTGTGATTACTATCGTGTCGCCCTGCTCGTAAAAGCTGCGTGTGGTGCATATCCGGCATTCCGTTGTTTGCGCCTCAGCCTGCTCAAACACTACAAAAAATACAACTAGCGCAAAAATCAGGATGGCGTGTAGTTTCACAACAAAGCTGGCATGCAATTGTATATTTCCTTTTCGTGTGATTTGTCTAAAAAATGAAAAAAGTAGTGGCCTTAGTATCTTGGGAAGATGCTAAGTCGTGTTCTTGCCGTAACTGCAATTATGGATATAATTGCCACTGCAAGAATTATTACTGCTATTGTGCCAAATTCTGGAACTGCCCAAGTACCAATTATCTCAATTTGTGTTGCACCCTGTGTGAAGAATATCTCGACCGTTCTTGACATGTTGTCTTTTCCGATCTCGATAAAGTCCGCCTCATCATCATTTACTAGTATGATGAATGGTGTATCTCCTGTCGTAGATTCTGATCTCAAAACACTCTTTGGAATTGTAAGAGCGATTGAGCCGTCGGTGCGTGCGTCAATATTCAACACAATTGATTTCGTCTCGCTGTCTACAGTAGCGCTCCTTACGGTTGCGCCAAATACCTCATATGGCAGACAGTATACATTGCCACCTTGGATTGCTTTCACCATGAGCTCGTTTGTTTTACACTGAGCTGTCGGCGATGTGATTCCCGGTCCTCCAACCATCTCGACGATTACTTTGTCGTTGATCTGTTGTGGGCCATACTGTGCGCGTATGGTGTATTTGCCGTCTTGTTTGAAGAGCGGTCCTGATGTGATGAATGCTGTTTCGAATGTGTTGTCGCTAGCAATTGCAACTTGTCTTACCGTCACAAGGTTGTTCTGTGGACCGTACACTGTGATTGTGACTGGTGAGTCTGCCCTCAGATTTGCGACAGAGCCGAAGACTCGTATCTCAGACCCATAGTCATATACTGTCTTGTCTGTCTTTACCTGTATTGGAAGACTGGCCTTCTTGATCAACTCCGCTTTGTAGTAGATATCATCACTACCACAGTCCGGACACGGTTGCTGGTCAATGAAGGATGCATAAGCTGGTACTATTGCTAGCATGCCTGCTGCAGCCATTATGGCAATTAGCACTGATAGTGCGTAATTATTCATCTTGATTGGCGATTAGAGTACTGACTATTT
>JAWCRP010000002.1:0-29136 GCA_038869175.1 Candidatus Nitrosotenuis sp.
TTCCCATCTGGCCTTCCTTAAAGTGTTCTGCCATCTCACCTATCTCGGTTCGCTGCAGGTTTCTTATCTCAATGGCAATCTTTTCAAGCGTGCTTCCAATGAGTGCAAGGTGGAATACGTATTCGGCGTATCTTTCTCTTGGGACTATCTGTGTAGTTACCTCTGCCGGGTATAGTGTGAGTCTTTTGGCAACTCTTTTTTGCACCTCGATTGCCTTTGCACCCATAAGGGAGCCTGTACCTACTACTCCAAGCGTCTTGCAGATAAGAATTCGTTTTTTTATCTCATCTATTCTCTCGATGTGTTTTGCCATCTCTGATGCCCAGTTTGCAAATTTGAGGCCAAATGCTATGATGCTTGCATGCTGACCGTGCGTTCTACCTACTGCTGGAAGGTCTCTGTATTCCATGGCTCTCTTTGATAGGATTAATGCGAGCTTGGCCACCTTGGGCTGTATTATCGCCAACGCGTCTTTCATCTGCATTGAATTGCTAGTGTCTACAAGATCATTGCTGGTAAGACCATAGTGTATCCAAGGACGAGCTTGCTTGCTACATCTTTCGCTTAGGGCCTCTACCAGTGCAGCAGTATCGTGGTCTGACTTTGATTCTAACTGCTTTACTCTTTTTGCTGTAATCTTGCCTGACTTTGATGCTGCAAGTATGTTGCGGCCTGCAGTTCTTGGTATCATGCCAATCTCGCTTTGCGATATTGCAGTTGCGCCCTCTATCATTAGCTGATAATCGATCTTTTTTTGGTCGTCAAAAACTGCCAGCATCTCCTTTGTTCCGTATCTGCCGCCATCAATTGGTAAGATTGCCACGTTATTATCAAAGATACATTGAAAATAAATCTACTTGTAATCGGCTCAATCAAGCATCGTCTAAATAACAATACCTTAAATTATCTTGCAAAAAGCTTAACCGATAATGTCGTCAATAGCTCCAAAAAAGATCAGGGATATGGAGTACCGAATAGAGGCCGATTCCAGCAGGGGTATGAAAGTACCTGTTACAATATATGCGGACGAGGCACTCTTGGCAAAAATGATGACAGACAGAACAATCATGCAGGCAATCAATGTCTCAACGCTACCTGGAATTCAAAGCCACGCAGTGGTACTTCCAGACGGTCATGAGGGGTATGGATTTCCAGTTGGGGGTGTTGCAGCAATGGATGCGCAAGAAGGGATGATCAGCCCTGGGGGGGTTGGTTATGACATTAACTGTGGTGTGAGGCTTTTGCGCACAAACCTGTCCGAAAAAGACGTAAGACCAAAGCTAAAAGAACTCGTAACTGATCTTTTCAATTCAATTCCGTCCGGTGTTGGCTCAGAGGGCGCAATCAAATTAAACTATTCACAGCTTGATGAGGTTCTTGTCAGGGGCGTTAACTGGGCAATAGAACATGGATACGGAACTAATGACGATGCGGACGTGTGTGAGGAAAACGGGCAAATGAAAAACGCTGATCCTAACAAGGTCTCAAACACCGCAAGAAAGCGGGGCGCACCACAACTTGGCAGTCTTGGCTCCGGCAATCACTTTCTTGAGGTGCAGAGAATAGACAAAGTGTATGATGAGGAGGCTGCAAAAAGAATGGGAATACAGGAAGGAAATGTAACAGTTCTGATTCATTGCGGCTCACGGGGATTTGGACACCAGATATGCTCAGACTATCTGAGAATCTCAGAGCAGGCACTCAAAAAATATGACATTACTCTTGCCGACCGCGAGCTTGCATGCGTTCCAAACACATCGGAAGAAGGCGAGTCGTACAGGAAGGCAATGTTTGCAGCGCTGAATTTTGCGTGGAGTAACCGACAGATGATAACTCACTGGACAAGAAAGTCTTTTGAGCGTGTATTCAAGCAGTCAGAGTCTGACCTTGACATGGGACTTGTGTATGATGTGGCTCACAATATTGCCAAGGTTGAAAAACATAAAATCGATGGCAAGGAAAAATCAGTCGTGGTGCACAGAAAAGGAGCAACAAGGGCATTTCCTGCAAACAGAGAAGAGATACCATCAAAATACCGTGATCTTGGACAACCCGTCCTGATTCCGGGCTCGATGGGCACTGGAAGCTGGATACTGCTGGGCAAGCCAAACTCGATGAGTCTGAGCTTTGGCTCAACTGCACACGGTGCGGGTAGAATGATGTCTCGCTCAAAAGCAAGACGCCAGGATACAGAAGAGCAGGTAAAGAAATCGCTAAGCGACAAAGGTATTTTCATAAAATCGCTGACAAGAGATGGTGTAGTTGAAGAGACACCTGAGGCCTACAAGGATGTGGATGCGGTAGTGAATGTCTCGCACGAGCTTGGCATTGCCACCAAGGTTGCAAAACTTGTGCCTATTGGCGTGATTAAGGGATGAGCGAGGAAGACAAGGAACTTGAGGCATTAAAGGCAAGACGCCTAGCTGAGATGAAGAAGAACGTTTTTTCACAAGCGCAAAAACAGCAGCCGCAAAAGGTAGAAAAGCCGGCCTCATACAGAGCGGCTGTAATATCAAAGCTGGGATACAGGGGGATGGAGGTGTTGCAAAATGCGGAGGCGCAATATCCAAACGAGGCTCCACTGGTGATAGAAAAACTCGGTGAGCTAATACACAGCGGTGAGATTAACGAGGAAATTGACGGGGGCAAGCTGTTGGCACTGTTCCGTTCTGTAGGCATTAATGTCAAAATAGAGACAAAAATAAGCATAGAGCAGGATGGAAAGTTTGTGTCACTTTCTGACAAACTCAAAAACAAGGAAGAGCAAGATGATTCACGCAATATTTGAAATTAGTAGCACTAACTATCTTGATGACAAACGACTAATCAATAACGCATTATCTGATTTGGCAGGAAAATGCGGCCTCCAAAATGAATTTGAGTTCGGCGCACCATCGTCAAGATTTGGCTGGACATTCTTTACGCTCTGGATAAAGCCTAGTCTTCACAATCAGATGGAGCAGAGGCTTGCAGATATGATCAAAAAATCAAAAGGAAGCAAGTCTGATGAAAAGTTTACAAACTTTCTGTCAGATTTGTTTCAAGCAAAGGGCTGCAGTAAGATCAAAGTAAAACTTGTTGATGTCTAGACTCTGCGTCCTCTCTTTCCACCCTTCTTTCTGGTGGTATCATGTGGGATCGGAGTTACGTCATCGATTCTGCCTATTCTAAAGCCGCCTCTTGCAAGCGCTCTGATTGCTGCCTGAGCACCAGGTCCTGGCACGCGGGATCCTACGCCACCAACTGCACGCACGCGTATGTGAAACCCTGTGAATCCCTTTGCCTTTGCTGCTTCTACAACCGCATTTGCGGACTTCATTGCGGCAAACGGTGATGATTCGTATCTATCGGCAGTAACATGCACACCTCCTGAGCTGAGTGCCACAGTTTCTGCACCTGTCAGATCTGTCATGTGTACTATGGTATTGTTGTAGCTACTGTAAATGTGAGCAATACCCCACTTCTCTACGGCTTCTTCTGACATTGGTTACTGAAACTTTGGAGGGTTTAAAAAACATTCTCCGGTTAGGCATGCTCAAATGAGCTCATGCAAAATGAGACCATCCAAGATCCTTCAATTCCATATTGGACTCCTTGAGAAATACTCCGCGTCCGTTCTTTACCATTCCTATCTGAATGAATGGAGTTTTACTTTTTTCGGCAATCTGTCTTAGCTTTGCAACGCTTTTCTGTGGTGCGGTGGCAACTATTTCGTATTCTTCGCCTCCATTGAATACTAGGTCCAGAAGATCGAGATTGTTTGCTCTGGCAAACTCTGCAATTTCTGATGTTGTGGGTATCTCAGTAATGATGAATTTCTTCCTGCTCTGCCTTGATAGCTCTACTAGTGTTGTTGACAGGCCATCGCTTGAATCCATGGATGACGTCATGTGTTTTGCGGCAAGCATTCCGAACTTTAGTCTTGGTATGGCATGGTAAACTGCCTTTTTTACATCTGTTGCAAAAATTGGTTTAGCTTTTCTTCTCTCAAGCAATATCTTCAACCCAGATGCTGTCTTTCCAAAATGACCCGTGACGAAAATTACGTCGCCGCTTTTTGCACCCTTTCTGCGCACAATCCTCTCTGCCATGCCAAACATTGATACTGTAATTATGATCTCATCGGACTCATTTGTATCGCCGCCAATTATGCTGACGTTGAACTCTTTTGAGGCGGCCTTGAATCCGTCTGCAAGCTTGGCAACATCTTTCCGGCTCAGGCTTTTTGGCAGTGAGACTGACACTATGCAGTGGGTGGGTCTTACCCCCTTTGCGGCAAAATCTGAGACGCACGCAACAATGCTCTTTCTTGCAACATCATGCAAGCTCATGCCTGGCGGCACATCGGTACCTGATACCAGAGTGTCTATTTTGATTACTGCAATGTTTTTTCCAACCTTGATTGTCTCCACATCCTCCATGGTTGGAGTCTTTCGTCCAAAAGCTCTCTGAAAGAGAATGATTATTTGTTTCTCATCTAGCTTGGTCATAACTTTCCTTTAGCATGACGACAAGCTCTTTTTGAATATTTTTTGCTTTTCGCACATTATTTGATTCTACTGAGATTCTGATGATGTCTTCGGTATTTGATTTCCTGACCAGTCCCCATGTGTCCTCGTCTACTGTTATTTTCACTCCATCGATAGTGCCAATATCACTAAATTGTCTTGCCGCCTTTTTTTGGAACCTTACTAATACTTGGTCGTGGATTTTTGATGGAACGTCGATCTTTGTTCTTAGCTGAGAGTATCCTGACACAAACGCGATGATTTCATCAACTATTTTTTTGTCCATCATGGCAGCAATTAATCCTGATGTGAGGATGCCATCACGACACATGTTGAATTCAGGCAAGATAAATCCACCACTACTACCCTCACCACCAGCATCGCAGTTCTTTTTTAGCATGGTGTCAATGACATTTGCTTCTCCGACTTTGGAGCGTACTACAACACCACCGTTATTTTTGATGTGTTTTTCAACTGCAATACTTGTGTCTATGCTCAAGCAAAATCTCTTGTATCCAATACTTAGTGCTTTTGCAACTCCAAGTGCAAGTGTAACGTCTGGCGATTGTTTCTTGCCGTCTTTTACCACGACCAGTCTGTCACCGTCAAGGTCGAAGGCAAATCCGATATCGGCATTCTTGCTTGCGGCTACAAGCTTGGAAAGCTTGTCAGATGTTGGGTCAGGTCCACGGCTTGACATCTTTTGGTTTATGATGTGCACCGAGCATCCAATCTTCTTTAGGAGCTCAGGCGCAACGGAAGATGCGGCTCCGCCGCCTATGTCTACTATAACTTTTGGACTGCATCTTACTTTGCCTATTATTCTGTGTGCCTGCTCGATATAGTCAGATGTTGCCTTGTATTCTTGTCCAATTCTGGTCCTGCCAAGTTTTTTCTCTTTCATAATGTCTTCAAACTCGCGTTCGTTTGGGCCCCTGCCATTTATGATGAATTTCAGACCGTTCCACTGCAACGGGTTGTGAGACGATGTTATGATAAGACCTGATCCATACTTGCGTGATTCTCTGAAAACTACAGGTGTTGGCACCATTCCGAGATTGTATACGTCGACTCCGTGAGCCATCAGTGTTGCAATGGCAGTCTCTCGCACGATCTCACTTGACGGTCTTGTATCGTTTCCTACGGCACACTTTTTTGTTTTGATCATGGGTGCAAAGTTTGCACAAAATCTGATGATGTCTTTTAGTGTTAAATCATCCCCAAAAACTCCGCGTATTCCGGAAATGGATTTTTTCAATGGTAAAAAACCCTGAATGCTTTTTATAAACTCTAATAACAGTTTCGTTATGCCTCGATAGCTCAGCCTGGTGGAGCGAACGCCTCGTAAGCGTTAGGTCCCGGGTTCAAATCCCGGCCGAGGCTCTTAATACACAAATTTAAAATCAAAAAGTCTATTCGTCTAAAGTTTCAATATCTACTTCTAGTTCTTTTGCAAGTCCTTGCCACCACTTGCCTCCTTGTTCTGTCATTCTCCCCAAAAATACCATCAAGTGCTCCTTTATAGATCTGTCGGTTTCAAAGTCTGTTAGCTAGTGCTTTGGGATAAGCTGACAAGATCATCGGCGCCTTTTTGCCCTGCGATACAGAATTATTGCAAGTGCTCCGCCAGCGCAGCCCCAGAAGACGGGCCACCTTAGCGGATCGTTTGTCATGCCAAGAAACGAGTAGATCGTGCCACCTATTAGCGCAAATCCAACAAGTTCAAGAATCTTGCTCACAGCACGGCTTGTCGTCTAAAAGATATATTGTTTGGTATCCGCACTCTATCGTGGGCAGATATCTACTTGCGATCCTAATAATCATGGTTATGGGAATGATATTCTCTGTAGTGTATGGCCCAAACCTTCTGCTATTCTATGCCCACCTTGCTGGTGCACTGGTCGTAATTGCATACTATACGTACAGTGGAAGGAAGAAAAGGCAATCAGAAAGGCGAAGGAGATAGCATTTTACATTTCAAGACCAAACGATTCTGCCAAGTCATGGAATCGCTTGTATGATTCAAGGTATTGTCTTCCCTTTGGGGTGATGACAAAAGTGTTTTTTCCGTCGTACTCTATCTTGTTAATCAATCCTGCACCGGCAAGATTCTCCACAAACTTGGCAAGTCTGGAATGTGATAGATTTGCCTTTGTCAGAAGAGTTGTTACCTTGATTCCTTCTTGTCCACACTGATCAGTTGCTGTGAGCAGATCTGCTACAATTTGCATACTGGTTCTGTATGTGACCATGGGTCTCTTATTCAAATACTAACATATAAGGCTATTAGCGTTTCTCGCGATCATATTAATAATCAAAGCGTCATCCCTCCTCAATGTCGAGCACATTCTCTTGGTTTGACAACTTTCTTGGTGTCGCTTATAGGTATTATGATCTAAGAATGAACGTAATGCCGCTTTTTTCGGACAGAAAGGAGGCGTCGGCAATGTGGTATGAAAACGTACACTGGTGGTCGGATCACGACATAAAGATCCGCTTTGTCGAGTCCGGCGATCAGTATTGGTTTGTTCTTGCATCCGAGTCAAGAAAGCCGGATCGTAATATGTCGTTTTTCAAACTGCTTCCAATGTCGGAAAACTATACCCGCTTCAAAAAGGGTCATAACGGCGAGGCATTCTTGCGGTTTGCATCCTACTCTGAAAAGGACGAAAAAGACGTAAAGGATGATGCAGTGTGCAGCTGTGGACATATAAAGGAGGATCATGATGGCAGTTGCGTAATTGACAGCTGTTCCTGCAGGAAATTCAGTACATTTGAGATAAAACTGCTAAAGAAGAAAAAAATCGTCACCGACATCAAATTCCTTGACGAAAAAGACGTAAAGGATGATTCGCTGTCGTGGAACTGTCTTTATGCTAACAAATACAAAAACTTGTAATGATCATTTGCCGGTGTTTACGCGTTCGTGGCTTCCAGGATAGTACTCGAAGATCTTCTTTGAATAACACTTGCTGCACAGGAATCCTTTGATCTCCCACTGCTTCATGGGTAGATACTTGTGTTCCATTGGGCCGTTACATAAAACGCATTTCTCGCTTTCTATCAAGATGATCTCGCATTTCTGATTTGATATAAAAACCATGGTCGCGATTCATTCTGAATTTGTTAAATAGTGGCTATGCTTATACAAAAATCGCGATAGAGGTCTGGCCAATGTAGATCTCCTGCAATTTTTACTTTGGTTAGGCATCTATCGCACTATACTAAAGCAGACTGTTTACTAGCCTTCTGATGGATTCTATTTCCTCTTCTTCCTGTCGTATCTTTTTGTCGACCACGCGCAACATTGCCTCATTCCATACGTGATGGGAGAAGAAGTTGTGTTTTGTATTTGCAATTTCCATCTCGTCATCTACTACGGTATCTTCTAGAAACTTGGTGACAATCGTGTCTGTGAGCTTTAAGATGCGTTCGTTCAGCTTGTAGCTTTTAAAGATTGGTTCTAGCTTCAATACATCTTCTTTAAAGTCGCCGCGTGTCATCAGAATGTTTTTGTGGATGGTTCTAAAGTAGGTAGCAACAAAGAATAGCGTGGCGTATCTTTTCGTTTTATGCCCGCCGCGCTTACCATATCCTAGTGACTTTTTTGCAAACTCTTTTACCAAGTAAGGATATAGGAGCAGCCTATAGTCGTCCTTGAGATTTTCATTGAAAACGTCATCATATTTGCTTCCGCGTGGGAGAAACTGCGCAGGGGAACTGTATGCCTCAGTTGGACGCTGCTCTATTCCGGCAACAAGAGACTGGATTGCGTCCTTGGCAACTATGACCTTTTTGTGATTGTCTGGCAGGTACTTGTTGTATATTGCGTCTCCCCTAAACTCTATTTGCTGCGATTTTGTTTTGGAATCAAATGAGCCTGCTTGTATCTCGTAGAAATAACCATAATTTTCAAGCTGGGATTTTATTGACTTGTGAAAGTCCATCAGAGAGACAAGATCCTTTCCTCTAACGGAATTTTGTGAGTTCCTGTACTTTGTGATGTTGTTTTGGTCGTGCTCGTCATCTGCTTTGATTATGGTGACTGTGATGCTGCCATCAAGATTGTTAGTTCTTTTTGCATGATCAAGAATGGAGTTTGATGTCTGCGCACCGTTCACTATCTGTGGCGCATGCAGCATGAGTGTGTTGTCTTCAAGCGTCTCAAAATCGGAGACGACTATGGTTATGCCATTGTTGTAATAAAAGAACTTGTCAGGGGAGTTTTGCAGAGTCTCTCTAATTCCTTTGTTCACATTGGTTTTAAATTGCATCCATTGTCTGATGTTGGACTCGAACACATAGTCTCTGTTCTTTATCACAAATTCTGTTAGTTCTCTTAGCTTTAGTATTCCAACGATAGTGTTTTTGTATCGAATCTTGTCTTCAAGCTTTATCTTTGATTTTTTACCTGCGGCTGGCTTTTTTATTCGATCCCACAACGTGGATACTATTTTGTTAATGTCTACCACTTCGACCATTTCGTCATCGTATTCCACCGGCTGGTTTGTCACGTAACAACACTCAACCTTTAGGTTTTTTTCTTGAATCTTTGTCACCAAGTTTGCAAGCTCAGGCCTCATCTTGGTCACATCTTTGCTTAGGAGGCGCCTTACGTCCTCTTTGAACTTGGCAATTGCTTCCATGGAATGTGATGTTCCGTACTTGGACTGAAACAGTCTGATTTTATTGTCCGAAAAATCCACCGGCAGATACGCATCTATTCCAAGATCGTTTGCTCCATCTATTATAGAGTCGGCAGCATCGTCCTCAGTTGCCTCGAACACTCTTGTTAGGACCCACTGGAGAAAATTATTGCCTTTTTCTACCTCGCTTTTTCCACTCTCTGCATACTCTTCTATGCTGACCCTGATGTTCTCAGAAAAACCCTCCATTGGCTGCTCTTTTTTCTGAACAAGTAACGACTTGGAGCCTGGAATGTATTCTAACAGTCCATTGCTTTTTTCTGCCACGCGTTGTATACAGGGTGGGGTATTTAGAAAAGGGGGTTATTATGTAATAACCTGCACTTGTAAGAATACACAAAAATAAAGAGTCAACATCACTAAAACAGTTTGATAAAAAAAGTACTCATACTGTCTGCCATGGTGGCGTGCGTAATTGCGCTTGGCACTCTGCTGATGGCTGGCACGGAGGTAAGTCAGGAAATAGAGGCGCTACCAGAAGGTGACTATGAAGTTCTAATTGCAATGACATCGTCAAGGCCTGGATGTGAAGAGACTAACTCTTGCTATATTCCTCACACACTTGTTGTTGAGAGGGGACAAACAGTAGTGTGGATAAACGAGGATAGAGGTTTTCATACTGTAACTGCTGGATACTATGACGTTCCTGAAGAGCCGTTTGACAGCGGACAGATGCGTCCATCTGATAAATTCCATCATACATTTGATGAGAAAGGAACGTTTGATTATTACTGCAGACTGCATCCATGGATGGTAGGGACGATAGTAGTGAATTGAAAGGTGAGGAAGGGATTCGAACCCCTATAAATTCGCTCTGCAGGCGAACGCATAGCCGCTCTGCCACCTCACCAGCAAAAAAGCTCATCATGAGAAGAATTAAACTCTTTAGTCGTTTACTTTGAAAACGTCTTGGCGGCAAGCTTTACGTCATCGCCGCGAACCGTTTTTCTGCCGGCATGCTCTGACATCTCTACGGCGCTTTTTGCAATAGAAAGGGCAATCTCCTCAATTACGCGTCTTAACTCCTCGGCCGACTCGTCGCTGACCCGATCGGCTCCGGCCTTCTTTAGAATTCTGTACATTGCGGAAAGTCCAAGTTCTGAAGCCTTCATCAATTAAATCACAAACAAATACCTCATAAAGCATTATGAGTCAAAAAATTCTACACATTAATGGATTTCTAGCCACTGATTTGCTTTCAAAATCGACACCATTTGGTGGTTGGATTGCGTTTATGCAGTACAATATCGAGTCTAATTTTTATAAAATCATAAGCTCATCCATGGTATGGCATGGATTTTGGATGCACACATTCATCTTTCGGATCCGGCTTTTTCCGAAGATATCGATTTTATGCTAAGCACAATGCAAACTGTGGGGTTGAATGCATGTGCAGTGTCTATGGATAATGAATCATCTGTTATCACGCTTAATATTGCACAGAAGAGCAATAGCGTACTGCCTTTCGTTGGAATTCATCCTGAAAAGGCATCAGATGACGTTGATGCCATGATCGAATTGATATCAAAAAACGCATCAACAATAACTGGCATCGGGGAGATAGGGCTTGATAGAACTTACTGCCAAGATGACGGCCAGTTCAAAAGGCAGGTTGATGTGTTTGCAAAGCTGTTGGAGCAGGCAGAAAAGCTGAGAAAACCAGTCTCGGTCCATTCTAGAAAGACACTTGATGAAGTGTTGGAGATATCAAAATCATACAAGATACCGGGATTTCTGCTGCATTGGTTTGATGGAAGCAAAAAGCAGCTGAGAAATGCAATGGATCTTGGCTACTTTGTATCGTATGGGCCTGCAATGGTGTACTCACAGGACAAGCAGGTGCTTGCATCTGCCTCAGATAGGGACAAGATCCTAGTTGAGACGGACGGCCCGGTACGATTTTCACATTGTTTTGGAATGAAAAATGCCCACGCAAGTTTTATTCCAAGTGTGATATTTGCCCTCTCAACTGTATTGGGTCAGTCGTACGATGAAACGGAAATTATGCTGGAAAATAACTCAAAACGCTATCTTGGTGTATAACTATAAAATACCCTCACAGGTAATTCCGAAAGTGGATAGAATAAAGATACTCTCAATGCAGGTGTTAAACCAGCACAAAGACGAGTTTACCACAGATTTTGCAAAAAACAAACAGATACTAGAAAAATTTGCAATTGTTCGATCAAAGGGTCTTAAAAATGAGATAGCAGGATACATAACAAAGCATGTAAAGCGAGATCTGGACTCCAAGGCCCAAAAACTGCAGAAAGAGGAAAGAAGGGCACGCCAGGAAGAATCGGAAGAGCAGGTAGAAGGACAAATGGATGATGTTGACGTTGAGCAAATAGATGTCGAGTCTTCTGACGACTCACAAGAGCAGACACAGGATGCAGAATCAGAAGAAATCGTGATGGAAAACCAGCGCGAATAAAAACAGGGCTTACTAATTATTGATGAATTGATTACAATCAAGCTTTTTGGCGGAGCAAAAAAGTCATTCAATGCAGATACAATTTCTGTGCCTCTTGAGTCGGTTACTGTTAAGGGTATAATTGATCATCTTATCTCGATAAAACCGGAAAATACGATGGCGTTTGATACAAAAAATATACTTGTTGCCGTCAATGGGGTTGATTCATCTGCACTGGATGGAGGTGATACTATGGTGCAAAAAGGTGACACAGTAAGCATTATTCCAATAATTCATGGGGGTGCGCTTGGGAATTTACAATCTAGCAAATCAATTGGTGCATTTTTACTATCGTATGGGGCAGGAAAGAATTACGAGTTGCTTGACTTGATAAGAAAAAAATTTCCAGAACTGTTAATTGAGGGAATATCACCAAAATACGTCCTGAGTTTGTCGCACGCAATAAGGATAGTTAAGATATCATTGCTTGCTCAACAACACGGGATGTTGCTTTCAAAAAAAATTCAGACCGACATTCTACTTAGATTTGCCGGCACAACGCAGATAGATGTCGCAATAAAAAATGCCGGCATAGAATCTGATGACAGCTTTGTGCTGGTTTCAGCTGGAAACAAATCATCGGAAAACAAGCTTGCAAAGTTTGTCAGCCCATATAAAACGGGAAAACCTGACCTGTCTTGTAACGCAACCCGTTTGAAAAAACAGTTCAAGATAACAAAACTCCATCTGAAAACTGTGTGGTCCAAAGATCCACTTGAGGACGTGCTAGTAGAAAAGGCTGCAGTCCTATTTCAGTGAGCCGCGCTTTAGGCGTTCTACACTTAGGATATCATCGTCTTTTAAGACGGAAACGCCACACAAGTCGCCTACCGTCTGGATTAGGATTATCCAATCATAATCTTCTAGCGATACCTTGTTCTCCAGCCTAGTTGCAATCTCTGTGATGATCTCAGATGATCGAATGTCGGTCTCGCGCTTTTCTATTGTAATTCTGTATGTCTCATTACTCTTTATCTTCTGAGCCTGCAATACTGCAGATCTTGTAATGGAATCGATATCACATTTTGTTACGTCAAATAAGGGAATTACTCTTAGCATGTATCTGATTGCCCACGGCTCATCCTCTATCTTCTTGCGTATTTGCTCTAAGATCTGTGTGTGACTGATGGATGTTTTAACAATTAGTATTCCAGAAAAATTTGTTATCGTGATGGCCGGCTGAACATCTCCAAGCTCTTCTAACACACCAAGTATCTCATTCTTTGTTTCCTCCTCAAAATGTCTTGCACACGTGACTATTAGCTCCAAATGCTCTGGATTGTGGACATAGTGTATTATATTGTTTGAATTGCAACTCGATAAACTCTGTCTTGCAAGCGTGTGTAGCATTTCTAAAAAATAAATAACTCGTGCAGTATTTTTATGCATGAGTGAGCAGGTTGACGATCTTGAAGGCGATTTTGAAGATGATTTTGAGGATGAGCTAGATGACGAAGACGCTGATGATCAAATACAAGATGATGATTCCTAGATTGTGAGACCGAAGCTGTCTGCAAATCTGTTAAACGTATTGTAGGCCTGCAGAAACTCCCTTCCGTCGTTGCTTATTTTGTATTTACATGCACCATCAGAGCTTGTTTGCTCCAAAAGCCCCTGGGAAACCAAAGTGTTCAATATCTTTGAGATTCTGCCATGAGATATGTTTGCCTTGCGGAGCAGGTATGTTATAGATGCGCCCTGCTCGTCCGGCAGATCGTCTCGCGCCGTAGTCAAAATATCGCTGATTATCTTCATGTGCGTTCTGTATACTGCCATCTCAATCCACTCTGTAGAATATGGATGGATACAACTACTCAATAGTTATGGGGCAAATTTTTTTTGACAAAATTATTCCATAAAAGCTGCCTTAGCCTCAAAGACTGCCGTCAAACTTGATTTTTGTTAGGGGAACCTTAGTGACAGGAACAAACAGCATGAGCAGACCTGCAATCTTGACCGATATGGAGACCACGTTTAGAATCGATTGCGGGAACACAAAATAGTACCACCCCAAGAATTCGCCAAGTGCAAGTGCGCCAAGGCCTGCTGCCACAAACAGGGCCGTTCTCCTTCTGCTTGCAAAGTATGACATTATCGTCTCTATTGCGCCATATACTAAAAGTATGAAAGAAAATGATCGTATGATGTTTTCAATCGATATGAAAGAAATTAGAAAGATTGGGATTATTCCAATAGAGCGTAGGTAGTTTGATTTTGGAAAGAACGACTTGATAGTGTGTGAAAATGCAATGAAAAAGTATCCGATAGTTTGTATTCCTATTCCGATAGTCTGTATCCACCTCAGATCTTGCGATGTGACAGTTGCGCTTAATGTATGACCAATCCACATGATCATAAATCCTGCACTTATTGAAAAGAATGCAAGCGTAAGTCGGAACAGGGTGGGACTTCCTGTGTTTCTAAATCCTATTGCAGAAATTATGCCAATCGCCAGGCCCACTGCAAAGCCGATTAAATTTAAGATGCTCTCAAGAACTAGCTCAGCCATCGAAATTCACCGGATCTGTTTGCTTTAAATTTAATCCCACTCATCAAGCGTGCCGGCGCTCTGACCTGCAGTAGTTCCAGTATAGTCTCCAAGAATGTCAGAATAAGTAATGTCGTTGTGGGCAATAAATTTGACATATTCTCCATAGCTCATGTCCAGATCACAGGAACTACATTTGACAAATGTGAAATCCGATGCAAGCTCTGCAAGGCCTTTGCACTTTGGGCACTTGATCTTCACATCTTTGTATTGTCCGCGTTCGTTTATAATATTACGGAATTTGCAGTGATTGGCATCAAATGTAGTGCCCCAAGAATTAAATTGAATCCGCTCTGTCAGTCGTTTGATGTCGCGAATATGCACAAAATGCAAGCTGGAGATTCCAGATTCTGAACAGCTGGATCAAACCGCTGCAACGTACCCGTGCTGCAACAAGTGCTGGGCAGAATGGAAGACCTACAGAATAATGGTAATGAACGAGCTGAGACTGGACATGTCACTTCCAGAACATAGAAAACTGTTAAAAAAGAATGAAAAGATATTCGTTGGGGTGCTCACTCCTCAGGGAGACGTAATCGACTTTACCAACGAGGATAACCGCAAGCCGGACAAGCCGCAGTCCTAGATTCCAAGATGGGACTTGGCATTTTGAGGCACGATTAGCTCCAGAGTCTTTTTCTCATTGTCGGCAAGCTTGGAAAAAATACTTCTAATTGAGTGTGCCAACGTGTCCTTTTTTGATTCCTCCAAACCAAGGAAAACCTCAAGTATGCCATCCAGATTGAATAAAATCAATTTTTGCGGGTCTTTTAGAATCTGCGCAATGTATGCGGAAAACATGGTCTCTCTTTTTTTCTCCTCCGAATCTGCAAGAATGTCAAGCCAAGTACCAAAGAGCTTTGCAAAGTTTGGAAACGGTATGGTTGGCCCTGCCGCAAGGGCATTACTAATCACCTCAACTCGGTCAGCTTCTGGGAGTGTGAAGAACTCTTCCATTCTTTTTTTGAGTATCGGCCTTCGCAAAAAATCTGGCAAATTGGCCAGATTCACTATGATGTTTCCAGCAAAGTTTTCAGAGACCACGATCTCCGTCCTTGTCTGCGGTTAAAAATTCTATTCATGCGATCAGAGCATGTCTTAGCTTAAATTGAGTTGCATCTTGGAAGACAATAATGCCATCGATGATTGTGGTTGGAGGATTTTTCGGTGATGAAGGAAAGGGGAAGATAATATCATATCTTGCACAAAAAGACAATCCGACCATTGTGGTTCGTGGAGGTGCCGGACCTAACGCAGGACACACCATCGAGGACGGCGACAAAAAATACAAGGTCCGCATGCTGCCAAGTGGATTTCTTAACAAAAAGGCCCGACTGATGATCGGCCCCGGTGTCGTAGTCAATCCGGATGTCTTGCACAAAGAAATCGCTGAATTCGATGTTGCAAAAAGAACGTTTGTTGATTACAATGCCGGTATAATAGAGAAGACACACACTGATGCCGACTCTGGTGGAAGACTCAAAGAAAAGATTGGAAGCACTGGTTCTGGCACGGGTCCTGCCAACGCTGATCGTGCGATGCGTACACTAAAGATGGCAAAAGAGATACCATCACTCAAACAATATCTTGCAGACGTACCTGGCGAGGTAAATTCTGCCCTTGAGAGGGAGGAAAACGTGCTTGTAGAAGGTACTCAGGGAACGTTTCTGTCGCTATTCCATGGAACCTACCCGTTTGTCACATCAAAGGATGTGACTGCATCTGGCATATGCGCAGACATCGGGCTTGGCCCAAAGAATGTGGATGATGTTATGGTTGTGTTCAAATCGTATGTTACGCGCGTAGGCGAAGGGCTGCTTGAAGGTGAGATATCAAAGGAGGAGACTGCCGCCAGAGGCTGGGCGGAAATAGGCACGGTCACAGGCAGGCAGAGGCGTGCAGCCGACTTTAACTTTGATATGGCCAGGCGCGCAATCATGCTCAACAGTGCAACCCAGATAGGACTGACAAAGCTAGACGTGCTATTTCCAGAGTGTGCGCACAAGCAAGAGTTTGAGGATCTTAGCGACAAGGCCAAGGCGTTCATCACAAAAATAGAGGATGCGACTAATGTGCCTGTGACTTTGATTGGCACAGGGCCAGGCGTTACAGACATCATTGATTTGAGAATTTAATTTTCTGAAAAATTCGGACAAACTTTATTTTATCAATTATTTTTACTGATTGCGTGGAAAAGCCAAGTTCTCCAAAATACATTCAGGTCGCGTCTACATTGGAATTTTCACGCCTAGTGTGCGCACTTGAACGCACGCCACGAGTGTCATTTCTGCACGAGCATGACGGCAAAAAAATACTCTCAATTCAGATGGATCTTCTCAAGAAAAGCCCGATCATATACTACGTGCCTGCAGAGCAGATGGGACACTATATTGCGTATGGATTTAAGAGCGGCAAAGAGGATTGCACAGTTGTTGATACAATATCTGAGCCTACAAGGCTATACTCTCCTATTGTCAAGATAAAGTCGCTTCCTCCGTCTCTAAGACAACAGCTTCAAGAAGAGCACAATGACAGGTACGAGTTGATTGAACTTGAGGATCTTGCCAGCCTCGCAAAACTTAGCTATGGGTATGATGAGGCACCATTCCCACTATTTGCATTTCCATACGGCGACAAGTGGCTCTTGGGCGTGTTTATGAACTTCAATGAAGATGGACCCTCATATTTCTGCCATTACACGCTTGACTCAGAACCAAAAAGTCCGTTTCTCAAATACGCAATGCACAACGGAAACGTGCCTGTGTTCACCGACAATCTTAACGAGCACGGGTATTCCTATATCAAGATCATAAAGCTCAAGGAGACTCATCCGCTAATCAATTATGGCTAGCTACAAGAGGACGATAGCAAAGCTGGCTTCAGAGAAAAGCCCGCTCATTTTGGCCAACGACTATGAAAAAACGCCGAACTTGGAGTCAAGGACGCTTTCTAACATCAGATCACTTCACAAATACCTGTGCGCAATAAAGCTCAACTTCCATCTACTACTCCCGCTTGGACAAAAACAGATCAGCAAAATAACATCTGTAGCGCACGATCATGGAATGGTGGCAATTGCCGATATCAAACTTAATGACATTGGAAACACAAACAACATTACAATTGAGGCGCTATGGGATATGGGATTTGATGCTGTCATAGCAAATCCGATAATGGGGCCAGAAAACCTGCAAAAACTGGTCAGACTTGCACACAAAAACTCAAAGGGTGTGATATCTTTGTGCCATATGAGCTCACCTGAAGCCAAGATCACGTACGAGCTTCCAATATTGACCACAAAGGCGCCATTATACCATCTATTCTTAGAGTGGGCAACAAAGATGCAAGTTGATGGAATTGTGGTAGGAGCTACGTTTCCAGAAATCGTTCGATTTTGCAAGAAAAAAAGCAAGGGAAAGGTTAGCATTTATTCGCCAGGTATAGGAACCCAAGGCGGTGACGTGCAGCAAGCCATATCGTCCGGCTCTGATTATCTGATTGTGGGAAGATCCATCCTCAATGCAAAAGATCCGGTTGATGCATCAAAGACGCTTTATGGACTAGCTAGAAAGTAGGCTCTTTGATTTTAGCAACAGATTCTTTGCATTCTGATATGTTATCTTGTTTAATGCATCATCGAATTTAAGCCAGACAAAGTCAAGATGCTCATTGGATATTACAACATCTGATGATCTGGTCTTTGCCAAAAAGAAAACAACCTCTTTTTGAATCGTTTTTCGCTCATGCTGAAAGACATACTGGATTCTCTCTTCGTACCCATCGATGAACTCTATGTCGGTAATGCCAGTCTCCTCACGAGCCTCCCTCAGAGCTGCCTCCTTTGGACTTTCGTTTTTTTCTATTTTACCCTTTATGAAATCCCAATGCCCTGATGGGTAATGCAAAAGCAAAAACAGATTTTCACCTGATTCATTGCGAAATAGCAGCAGACCTGCAGATCTTTCATCTACCATGATCTCACTTGCCTACCCGCCTGTTCCTTTTTTGAAAAGTTCGTATGGCCCTCAAAAGATCTATCTTTCTAAACTCTGGCCACAGGATGTCCATAAAGATAAGCTCACTGTATGCTCCCTGCCACAACAAAAAACCACTTAATCTCTGCTCTCCCGAAGTTCTCAAGATCAAATCCGGAGCAGATTGAGGCAGATGCGCAGTGTAGAGGTTGGATTCTATTGTCTCCTTGCTTATCTTGTCTACATCCAGAGTTCCATCCTTTATCTTGGCGCCAATCTTTTTTACTGCGTCAACAAGCTCTACCTGGCCGCCGTAAGCTATGGCAATATTCAGATAGTGACGATCATAATCCTTTGTAGCTGCATCAAGGCGCTGCAGTACGTCATTTATGAAGTCGGGCAAAAGCTCAGTTCTTCCCATGGCCTTGACCCGCATTCGGTTCTTGTGTATTCGTGGGTCTTTGTAGAGTTTCTCAAGTCTTTGATGGATAAGCTCAAACAGATAGTCCAGCTCCTTGCCGGCGCGCTCTAGGTTTTCAGTGGACAGAACGTACAATGTGATTATCTTGATGTCAAGCTCCTCACACCAATCAAGCAGATTCTCCACTGCGTCAGCACCTATGTGGTGGCCGACCTCGCTTGAGGCAAACGCCTTCTTTGCCCACCTTCTGTTACCGTCAAGAATTACAGCTATGTGGTTTGGTATGGTGCTACGCCTGATTTCTTTCTCAAGCTTCTTTGCATAGATGCTGTATAGTCCGGAGAGATACTTTGCCGTATGTTTTATTCCGTTAACACTTCTCCCCCCTTCTTCTTCCTATACTTGCGGAATAAGAAGGTGGCAGATATCAGTGTTATTACAAGGCCCGCCAAAAACGGAGGAATCAGGGTAAACGAGCTCTCATCGTATATCAGCAGGTTGGTGAATTGGTGTACTGTTGGATATAGCGATACTAGCACTATCAGTCTTAGTACGTCTGTGATCTGCCTTAGACTTCCCTTCATCCAGTGGCTTAGCAGAATTCCTCCAAATATTGAGCCCATTGACATCCACAAAAAGGGGAGGGCGCCAGCAATGAATTCCCCAAGTATGGCCTTATCTGCCAGTAGATTTGGTATTCCCGAGTCAAGTATTTGTGGATCAAGTATGTTGGTATGAATTGCGGAAAATCCTGACAGTATTGATGCAAGTCCGATTATAACACCTGCCACCAGCGTGAACATCCTTATCAGACTTGCTGGTGTTGGTTTTGATAGATTGGAAACTGATCTGTCTATATCAAATGCTCTAATCAAAAATGCGCCGCCCAAGATGCTGACAAGCAATGCAAATATTTCCTGAGTATATCCAAATATTGTTGCAATACCTCCTATAACAAGTAGAATTCCGGGAACTCCCAAAAAGAATTTTGAATATTTTGAATCATAAGCAATCATCTTGAGGTATTTTCCAAACACCGCGTACGAGTATTCTACACTGCGACTCACCTTCATGACGACGCGTTGCACTGATACAATTGGAACTACGTTCTGTATGATTGGAATTACTGATTCGTCATCTTCACCATCTGATACTATGACTGCTCCGTTTGCAGAAAAGCTTGCAAGGACGTTCTTTACCTCGCGCACAATTTTCTCATCTGCCTGTACTCCCCTGTCACCTACTCCGGCCACGACTATTACCTCAGCTTGGTATCCCTTTCTTGCCAAGTCTTCGTATGTCTTGACTGCAAAGAAGATAGAGTTTGCATCTGCATCTTCTGGATCCTCAAGTGCAAGCTTTTGTGCCGCCTCAATACACGCGTTACGGCCTATCACCGGAGTTGTAATGCCTGCCTTATCTCCAACATCATTATCTCTGTCTACGCAGATGACCAAAAGTCTGCTTGTGATTGGTTCTTGCACTGCCTTCTCTAGGTTGGAATCTTTTAGGGACAACGTTGTTGCTTATACAGAATTTGCCTATTAACACTTTCCAACAATTAAAAATATTACAAATAGGAATTGGGCTCGCTTGTTTAGGGCCTTGCCAAATCTGACTGTGTCAGGTAATCGTCAGCTTGTCTGAGGTATTGGCCTATTTTTGACATCTCAGATGAGACATCTGCCTGGGGGTTGTCCTTGAGCTTTTTTGCCACCACTATGGTCTCCATCAAGTACGAGTTGTGGGATCTTAGGGATTCCAACAATGCCACGTAACTGTTATTCCACTCGGATGGAACCTCACTGTCTATTACCTTGATTATGAGCGAGTTAATCTGCGAGTGGGAGATCTCGGCAATATTGATGTAGTTATCAGCAGTTATTCCGCCGTTTATCATATTTTCAAATTCCTTCCCGGTGTATTCCAAAATCGTTTTTTGCTGTTCTAGCAAACCGTCAAGATCTTCTTGAGCATTAGACACAAGAAATCTGGTCGGAATGCTTTGAGGTATTAACCACACTGAAAAACTTGCGATCGTAATGGCTGCAAGAATTATGCCGGTGATGATCACTCCTTTTGTTTTCAACTGTTTTAATACAAAATATTGGTGTTTATATTGTAACTGGAATTGATATGTCGTACTCCCATCAAAATCATCTCGGTTCTGTTTTTGTGACAAAAAATTGCTCATGTATTATATAATGGATCGAATTTCGGTGCTTTTCTGTCAAATTAAATTCAGACTCATCCATACTATAGTTAAATAATTTTTACAGCCTCTTGCTAAATACACGCATCTCGTAGTCCCAATCACAATGACTCAAGCTTACTGTGTAAAATGTAGAGCAAAAAGGGACATCAAAAATCCTAAAGAAGTGAAGCTAAAAAATGGTCGCCCAGCAGTAAAAGGCACATGCCCAAAATGCGGCACAAATGTCTTCAAAATAGGCAAAGCAGACTAAAGCTAACCACTTTTTTTCTTTAACTTAAGATAATATAGGCAGACTATTCTATTTTACGTATTGACAAAAGCCGACTATGATAAGCTTCTAAAGCGCATACAAGACAAACTTTCTGAAAAAAAGACGGATGGTGGAGATAGGTTCGAACTTCCCTCACCTGATGTTATGTGGGAAGGCCAGCGCACCATACTAAGGAACTTTATGGAATTTCCCAAAGTTCTCAGACGAGATGCTGATAAGATACTTCAGTATCTATCCAAAGAGTTTGCCACGCCAGCAGAGCGCAGCGGCGAGAAGGCAATCTTTGTTGGACGACGTGAGCCTCATGATTTTACTCATTTGTTTGAAATTTACGTAAAAGACTATCTAGAATGCCCGACGTGCAAAAGCCCTGATACGAAAATCGAAAAGGAGAACAGGATATCGTTTCTTGTATGCGAGGCATGTGGTGCCAAATCGTCTCTAAAAGGTAAATATGCATAATGCGGTTTTTTGTCAGGACGTCAAACTACCAAAACAGCGCAATGCTGAATATCTGCGATGAAGACCTGATTGAACGCGTCCTAAAGCAGGATAATCTTGAGATAAAAATAAGCAAAAGCTACTATGGTCAGAGACTGGTGGATGAGGAAGAAGCTAAAAACCTCATGAGAAATTCGTCAATTCTCAATATAGCTGGCAAAGAATCTGTTGAAATGTCAATTGATTTGAAGATGGGCTCAAGAGCAGGTGTCAAGACGGTGGAAGGTGTACCATTTCTGATAATCTTTCAGATATAGCGTTTGTTTGCTCACATAACACCACAATTATATACAAAAATCTAACTATGAATCAGATTGGGAAAACGTAAAGTTCTAAATGAAAGTGAACTAAAAGATATTCAGCTACCGCAACAAGGCGAGGTCTTGGGGAGAGTTATCAAGCTTCTTGGCAGTGACCAGGTTCTAGTAAAATGTACTGATAACAAAACAAGAAGAGGCAGAATTAGAGGCAAACTAAAGCGCAGGATCTGGATTCGTGACAATGATGTTGTGATAATTGCACCGTGGGATTTCAAACAGGATGACCGCGGCGACATTACGTGGAGGTTTACGCTTGCCCAAGTCGATTGGTTAAAGGAAAATGATTACCTTCCAAAAGACTTCTAGATTGCTATATTTTTATGATCAAAAATATGTCATCTGATGAATATCCTGATCTTGATGATGACATAGACGCAAAATACGAGAAGCTTTTCGCAAAAAAGAAAAAGTCGTTTGATGACGGATTCAAAAAATTCAAGACTATGAATCAGGTGCTAGACAAGTCTACGATGTTTACCATGTATGATATGATAAACGCAAAGATAATCGCGTATGTGAACGGAATAGTTCGTGCTGGAAAGGAATCGGTGCTGTTCTGGGCAGTGGGGCCAAAAGGAGAAGATATTGCGCTCAAGGTATACCTTGTGTCTACCTCCAACTTCAAAAAACGGCTTCCGTATATAGTTGGGGATCCGCGCTTTTTGCACGTAAAGCATGGTACAAAAAACATTGTCTACCTGTGGGCCAAAAAGGAGTTCAAAAACCTTCAAGCATGTTATGAGAAAAATCTGCCGGTGGTGCGGCCAATACACGTTTCAAAAAATGTATTGGCAATGGAGTTTATTGGGAAAGGTGGCGTGCCAAGCCCCACACTGCATGAAACCGAGGTTGATGAGAATGATTATCGGCAGGCAATTGAATTGTTGAAGAAATTATACCAGAAGGTAAAGCTGGTACATTGTGATTTTTCAGAGTACAATGTCTTTAAAACGGAAAACGGGTTGGTTTTGTTTGATCTTGGGTCTGCAGTTGACACAATGCACCCAAATGCTCAATTCTTTCTTGAAAGAGACATTAAAAATATGTCTTACTTCTTTGCAAAAAGAGGTCTTACAGTGCAAAATCCATCCGACGTATTATTGCAAATAGTATCATGAGCTTTGAAAAAATAGTTAGAATTCCATCCGACCGCGTAGGGGCGCTTATTGGAAAGTCCGGCAAAGTAAAATCCCAGATAGAAAAGATGTGTTTTGTCAAGATTACGGTAGACAGTGAATCCGGAGAGGTCGAGATTGCAAGTGATGGAGCAGTGGATCAGATCCAGCCATTCAAGGCAATGGAGGTAATAACTGCCATTGGACGAGGGTTTTCACCACAAAATGCTCTCAAGTTGATGAGGGATGATAATGCTTTGCATGTAATAGATCTTAGAGAGTTTGCTGGTAAATCGCCGCAACAAATTGAAAGGATAAAAGGAAGACTAATTGGAGAGGGAGGTAGAGCAAGAACTAACATGGAAAATCTGACCAATACTAACATCTGTGTTTACGGAAAGACGGTCTCGATAATAGGGGAGCCACATCAGATAAAGATTGCAATTTCAGCCATCTCGGCATTATCATCTGGTAGCAAGCACGGTGCCGTTTACGGCAGACTGGAGGCAAATCGAAGACGAGAAAAACTAGACAGACTGCAGTTGTGGGAAAAAGATGTCTAAGGAAACGTTCAACCAGATCTCACCAAGTGAGTTTTTTTATAGAAATCGGGATCTAGCAGGATTTAGCAATCCTACGCGCTCGCTGTATACTGCAGTAAGAGAGTTTGTTGAGAACGGACTTGATGCGTGTGACCAGCAGGGCATACTGCCTGAGATACACCTTTCCATCAAGGCAGTAGACCAAGAAAAGCCAGATCCCAAGGCGTACATACTGACAGTCAGGGATAACGGGCCTGGAATGGATTCAAAGCACATTCCTCTTGCATTTGGAACTGTCCTGTATGGCTCAAAATTCGGATTAAAACAGGCAAGGGGAATGTTCGGACTTGGCGCTACGATGGCAATACTGTACGGACAGATAACGACTAACAAGCCTGTAAACGTGTCAAGCTCCACTGACGGCAAGACGTCACATGAGTTTGAGATGATGCTTGATATTCAAAAGAACAAACCGGTAATAATAAAACACAAAACATCTTCTGCAAACAAAAAGGGACTCACAGTAAGTATAACACTGGAGGGAGACTATTCGAAGGCAGGAGCTAAGATCAGAGATTATGTTTATCAGACATCACTCATAACTCCATACGCTACCATAAGTTTTGATGATCCCAAGGGGGAGAAATTCCATTACAAAAGAATAGTGGATACGATGCCTCCTCCACCCACAATAATCAAGCCGCACCCTCATGGCGTTGACGTTGAAACAATACGCCGAATGATTCTTGATACGCACTATCAGATACCGACCCTTGACAACTCTATGATTGAAAAGGTAAGAAAGGAGCTTGGCTTGTCAAAAAAGAATTTGAACTTCGAAGGAATAATGGCAAGAGCGGAAAAAAAATGGTCGTCGCTGTCAAGGCCGGTTCGCGTTATCGTTGCACTGATGTCTTTTTTGAAGATGGATTTTGAGAAGATAATGAAGATACGAATTGACGATCTGGATCTTGTACACAAACACCTGACCTACTGGGATTTTGGAGAATCAAAATCAGTCATAGTTGATCTGCCAAAATCAAATCCGTATTACAAACAGCTTGCAAACACAGTACAGGGAGAGTCAGTGGTGGCATTTCTGACAAAGCGTTTTCAGAGGATAGGGCATGCAACGGCACTCAAGTTTGCTGAATTTGCAGAGATAAAGCCAGAAAAACGAATAGGCTCACTTACAAACGAGGAGCTGGTCAAACTTAGTGACTCGCTGCAAAAATACGAGGACTTTTTGTCGCCCGATCCAAGCTGTCTTGCGCCTCTTGGCGAAGAGCCACTGTCAAAGGGAATTGTCGAGTTCTTCAAGCCGGACTTTCACGCAGTAATCCAGAGAAGTGCATCTGCGTATTCTGGATTCCCATTTGTGGTGGAAATGGGGGTTGCTTACGGAGGACAGATACCTTCAGGCAAAATCACTGTGTACCGGTTTGCAAACAGGATCCCACTTTTGTATGATGAGGGGAGCGATGTGGTAGTTCAAGTGGTCAACGAAATCGACTGGTCGCGATACAAGATTAAAAATGACTCGCCTCTTGTTATAGTAAGTCACATCTGCTCAACACGTATTCCGTACAAGACGGTTGGCAAGGAGAACGTGGCAGACAGGCCGGAGATTGAAAAAGAGCTCAGATTGGCACTACAGTTTCTGTCAAGAAAACTGTCTGCGTATATGTCAAAGAGGGGACTTGCAGAAATCGAAAAAAAGAGATCCAACTTGTATCAAAAATACCTACCATTAATTGCCCAGTTTGCAACCGAACTTGCGGGAAAGACTAAAGAACCCGACTACAAAAAACTAGTAAAGGATTTGAGTAATGTCCAAGTCGATAAAGAATAAGGCAGAAAAGACGGCATCTGCAAAGAGGGATGCATTACGTGACTTACTCAAAATCGAGGGGGCAAAGATATACAATGATTTGGAAAACGGCAAGTTCCCAGAATTCAGAGTTCCAAGTAGATCTGTAAGTAACATAGTTTACGATAAAAAACTCAGACAATACATCTTGGGCAAAACCGCAAGTCTGCGAAGCTCAAGAAATATGTCGCAACTCAGGTCGTTTACACAGCTTATTTGGCTTGCATTCTTTGCAAACAGACTAGTTAACGAGAAAAAATCATCCACATTAAGAGACATCTACTATTCGTCTCAGGCATTTGCAGTTGACTTTGAGGATCAGCCGGAATCGGATAACATCATAGTGGATCTTGAAGCCGTGCTGGCAAGACCAAGGGAGGACTTTAACATATTTCCAGAGGAGCGAAGCAGCGTGTTTGGGGATCTTACAATAGAATACACGGTGCCAGGCTATGAGGGAAGGAGGACTAATCTGTCTGATCACCCAGATGGTTATCTGATTGGGCCAAGTCTTAGCAGTGCCGAGCTTGTTGATACCAGCGCCGAGCTTGTGATTGCAATAGAGAAAGGTGGACTTTTCACAAGATTCGTTGAGGAAAAGGTTGACAAAAAATTCAAGGCAATAATAATTGATACTGCAGGACAGGCACCGCGTTCTACGCGTTATCTCTTAAAGCGACTACACGAGCAGATGGGATTACCAGTAGTCATACTGACGGACGGCGACGTGTATGGGGAACATATTGCAATGGTAATAAAATCTGGCTCTGCAAACGCAGCACACCTAAGGGAGCTTACGGTGTCTGATGCAAAATGGGTTGGTGTGTGGGCATCCGATATCGACAAGTACAAGCTGCCTACAATACCTATGACAGAATCCGACATCAAAAGGATATACGATCTACAAAAGGATCCAAGATATCAGGAAGGAATTTGGAAAAAGGAGCTTGAGATATTCCTTAAAATAAAACGAAAGGCGGAGCTTGAGGCTTTCTCAAAGTACGGACTTACAAACATCACCGACAAATATCTTCCCGAAAAACTAGAGTTAGCTAAGAGCTTATAGGCCGTCTAATGCGCAAAGTAAGGACGCCGTTTCTGTATTTGAAGTCCTGAATCTCCATTCCTGCCACTCCCTCGATTGGAACTTCTTTGGAAAATCCTCCGGAACCGCGGATGTATAGAACTCCTTCTATCAGTCTAACCATGATTTTGTCATCAGGCCCTGGAACCTCTGCAACAAAAATCGTCTCATCGTTTCCTTTGATTAGGTCATATACCCAGTTTTTACTCTCAGTGTCGCGCGCAGTATATTTTGGCTTTTCGGTTTTTGCCATTTTTTTGATGACAAATCCCCAGTAGATCATTGTGATTGCCGCAACTCCGATTAGAATAAAGCTGACGGCTCCATGTCCAGACCTTAGCGACATGATGTATACCATGCCCAAGAACAAGATGATAAGTATTGGAATTACAAAGTTCATCGATTGAGCGTTTGGGTATGTTTTTTTGTAGCTGGACACTGTAACAGTACAATTTTACCAAAATATAAAGCATTTATGAAGCGGTGATCTGGAGCGACTGCACCAGATATTTGACTTTTATTATAGCGTTGTAGGTTACATGTGTGGACAAGAGCAAGCCTGCGCCAAGACCAACAAAGGATATCTTCCTGAAAGGATCCATAATTGGTGCGCTGATAACGATTCCATCGCTTGTGGCGTTTTTTGTGAGCTGGTTCATTCTTGGGGATCAGATGACAGCACTGATTGTGGGCGTTGTGGTCCACTTTATAGGGATGGGCTTTTCATTTAAGCTGTCAAAAAAACTGTTTAAAATCAATCCGAAGTGAATTCTCAAATTTAATTATCTGGCTGCCTTGGTAAGATAAATGACTCTCAAACAAATTGAAGATGATCTGGTTGGCCAGGTGGGGCTGAGCCGGCTGCAGGCCAGAGTATTCTTGCTTGTGACTACTCGTGGCAAGATGAGCTCGTCCAAGATTGCAGAGGAGCTTGCGATCGGAAGTGATGAGGCACTTGATGCGGCAAAGAGCCTTGTGGACCTTGGCGGATTCATAGACATTACTGCCACGGACTTTGAGGCGATGCATCCGCGGTTTACTGCAGTGAATATGTATCGGAGAATGTGTATGCGGAAAAACATCCAATTTAAAAAAAATCTCATAGTAGATAACATTGGAGTTGCCCTTGAGCGACATTATGATCATGCAAGGACTAAATAGTGCTTTTTTGGGGAAAATGCGATGAGTGTGGATACGGAGACATGCAAACACCAGATAGTGTATTTTGGTGTGACGAACATCAACTATGAGAGGCGGACAATTGGATCCGTTGATGTCTGGCGTTGTGCTTTATGCAAGAAGCGGTTCTGCGAGGAAAAACAACTTGGAATAGACTCTATTGTGGATTATGTCGGAATGCCCAAGATTGATCCAGATGAGAAATGGGCAGTTCTAGTAAGAAAGCTATTCAAAGGAAAGGACAGGTGGAAGCTTGTTAGGCTCAAGCAGAATGGAACGCTAAAGGTGGAGACTCCAGATGACAAGATAGTGGAGCTGCCAGTAAGGAACTTTGCAGTCGACGATCCACAGCATACTAGCTTTCTAATTGATGAGCATATCAACAAGGCAATAGAGATCTAGGTGTAAAGTTGGAAATTTCTGTCAAAATCAATAATGTAAAAGGAACTCAGATGGCCGCAAAGATCACTGGCACATTCACAATAGATGATAACACATTCAAGTTCTGGGCAATTGCGTTTGGCAGAATAGGTGGGCATAACATTGGAGCAAAAATATCAAAGACTACAGAAAAATCACTTCAAAAACTTGGATATGATGTGGATGAGGTAATCGATACGCTACAAAGAAATCTCATATCTGGAAACATAACATTGCCTGACGGTCTGAGCAGAGATATGTTCGCAGACGGCTAGAACTCTGCTTCCTCTAACGCCTTGGCGCAGGAGCAACTGCGTGATTTTGGTATCTCATCTGGTATGGCGGTGAGAAGTTTTTTTGTGTTCTCTACATTCTTTTTTAGCGTTTCAATTACTTCCTTTGCGGTAACCGGCTTTTCTGCCCATACGTCATAGTCAGTTACAGTGCAAATTGACGTGTAACAGATCTGGGCCTCTCTCGCAAGCTGGCATTCTGGCACAAGTGTCATTCCGATGATATCGGCACCTGTTGATTTGTAAAATCTGGATTCTGCTTTTGTTGAAAATCTCGGCCCTTCAATGCAGACATACGTTCGATTGTCAAACATCTTGATGCTCTGGGTAGCTGCTGCCTTTTTGATGGCGCCGTGAAGTTCAGGGCAAAATGGGTCTGCCACCGAGATGTGGATGACCTTTCCCTCTTCAGAGAAAGTGCCTTTGCGTGATTTTGTGAAGTCTAGGAATTGATTTGGCAGGACGAACGCACCGGGGGCAAGCTCCTCTTTGAGGCTTCCCACCGCCGATGGAGCTATGATCCTAGTTATTCCAAGCTGCTTGAACGCCCAGATGTTGGCCCTAAAGTTAATCAGGTGAGGCGGGATGGTGTGTTTTCTTCCATGCCTTGGCATAAATGCAATTTTCCTGTCTTTGAATATTCCTATAGTGATGGAATCTGACGTCCTGCCGTACGGAGTATCTACTGTGATCTCT
>JAWCRP010000003.1:0-12843 GCA_038869175.1 Candidatus Nitrosotenuis sp.
CATCAAACATTGTTTGCCGGTGAAGATTTGACAGCTCTATCACGTCTCTATCTATTATTCGCAGTTTGCCAACTCCCATCGCAACAAGGCGCGTCGTTATTGGGTTCCCAAGGCCGCCAACTCCGACAACACATACCTTGGCCGCCTTTAGCTTTTGCTGTCCCTGATAACCAATCTCCTCCAGCATTATCTGACGAGAATACCGATCAATCTCCTTGCTTGAAAGATCGGAACCTCCGGCAACTGCAGGCAGGATATACACCTCATCACCATCCTTCAGAGAGGTGTTGATTCCGCCAGAAAAGCGCGAATTCTTTCCGTTGATGTAGATGTTGACAAGCGAGCGCGGGGTCCCATCATCATTTAGAACGCGCCTTTTAAACTCATCACCCATCTGCTCAGATACCTTGTTGAACGACTCTAACAGCGAGTCGGCAGATATCTGCATCTTTTTTTCTCCGCCTCCTTTGTTTAAAACGGACGGTATGGTAAATGTTATGTTAGCCATTTATCCTACCACCGCAGATATTTTTGAGACATCCGCTTTCATTACTTGCGGCTTTTCCAAGACTTCCATGAGTGACTCTGTTGCCTTGAGTCCATTTCCTGTAACATAGCACACTACTGTGTCATTTTTGTCAATCTTGCCATCATCTACCATCTTTTTTAGTACGGCAACAGACACTCCCCCTGCCGGTTCCGTGAATATGCCCTCGGTTCTTGCCAAAAGCAGTATTGCATCAAGAATCTCCGAGTTGTTCGACTCTTCTGCAAATCCGTTATACTGTTTTAGCCTCTTTAGCACGTATCTTCCATCCCCTGGATCTCCTATTGCAAGGCTTTTTGCTATGGTGTCGGGATTTTCCACTGGAATCACCTCAGAATCGCCCCTCTTGAACGCATCAACTATTGGTGCACATCCATGTGGCTGGGCCGCAATCATATGCATGTTTGAGACGCCAGATAGTAATGAGACTGATTGCAATTCTTCAAACCCTTTGCAGATTGCATTTAGCATTGCGCCGCTTCCTACTGGCACTATAAGCTGGTCAGGCACTGTCCATCCAAGCTGCTCTGCCACCTCGTATGCCAGCGTCTTTGATCCTTCTACATAGTATGATCTCATATTGATATTTACAATTCCGATTCCTTTGCTGTCGCCAATCTGGGCTGCTATTCTGTTTGCATCATCATATGTCCCATCAACTGCTATGAATTTAGATCCGTAAGCTAATGCTTGTGCTATCTTTGCATGCTCTATATCACTTGGAGCAAACACATAACACGGAAAACCGCCCTTTGCGGCATGCGCCGCAGTAGCAGATGCCAAGTTCCCAGTAGATGCGCATCCAACGGCGGAAAGTCCAAATTCCTTTGCCTTCGATACCGCAATACCTGCCGGCCTGTCCTTGAATGAAAATGTCGGATTTACAGAATCATTTTTGATATACAGGTTACCAAGTCCCAGCGCCTCACCAAGCTTTTCTGCCTTTACGAGCGGCGTCATTCCGGCATTAATACTTACAATGTTTGACTTTTGCTGTATTGGTAGCAGCTCAAAATATCTCCAGTATGTGTGTTCACGTCCCTCAAAGGTGCTTTTTGACACTGGGGAAAAATCATACTTTACATCAAGTGGTCCAAAGCATTCATCACAGATATACTTGAAGGTGGACTCGTATTCCTTTTTGCATTCCCTGCATTTGAGTGATATCTTTGACATAAAACTAATCGACTGTATACCATAGTTAAAATGTCCTAATATCAAGTTTAGTGATACTTAACTTTAAAGTCCAAAAATTTAATAACAGTTAACATTGCGGGCACAAAACTCACCCAAATAATCAGGTGAAAAAAGCGCGTAAGAACAAAATCAGATCATGAAAAATTGCACGCGCATACAGCATCATTTTGTCATGTTTGCATATTAGCAACAGGTCAACTGCGATTGTGTCGTAATGCATTTAATCGGACCACATCAAACCATACTTATGAGGGCAAGACTTGTCGGAATAGGCCTCATCGCAGTCCTAGCAGCTGTATTGGCATATGCCATAATATACGCAGGCCCAATCGATGTTACAACTACACAGGATGACCCATTTGAGGGATGGATAAGATCAGGTCCATTTGGAATAAACAAGGACGAGTATAAAATAGACGAAAATATTTTTGTAATAGCAAAGGATCTCAAGCCGCACGAGTTTGGCAACATGATATTTACAATGCCAAACGGAACCACGCGCTACATCACAATTCCATTTGATGGAAGTGACAAGTCATCATTCAACCAATATTTCAAACCTGCAGTATCTGCAAATCGCAAGATATGCAGCACAAATGATTTGGTAGGCATATGGACCGTGACGTTTCAGGGAACAAACTACAAGCCTATTTACTTTGACATAGTAAACCAGACGCTAGACAACAACGATACGCGGTTTAGGAAAGTCTGCTAAGACTGTGGTGAAAGCAGACACGCTCACCGGTGTGACATGCAGGACCTGCTGGCTCCACCAGGTATATGATGGCATCAGAGTCGCAGTCAACAAGTATTTCTTTTACCTTTTGCACGTTGCCGGATTCTTCGCCTTTCATCCACAGTTTGTTGCGCGAGCGGCTCCAAAACCACGAATTGCCGGTCTTTTGTGTCAGATTTAATGATTCTTTGTTTGCATATGCAAGTGTGAGAACATCCTTTGTATTTGCATCCTGAACTATTACAGGAACAAGTCCGTCACCCTTTGCAAAGTCAACATCATCCAGCGTTTTGTTCATCTTTGATGAGAGTAGAATTTCCCATATTACCGTTACGAACTACAGATTTCAGTAATCCTTGACAAACTGGAGCAATTCTGCATTAAAGAGAATCTCATTTTCAGGGTAACAGTTCAGCATTATTCCGTTGCTAATTTGCTCAAACATCATGTTATTACAGTTATGATCATACTCGTATGGAGTGTTGTCGTATTCCCAGTCAAATCCGTTTTTGATGTGATGTTCAGGATAGTTGTGCCCACGAATTAGTGTAATGGTGTTGTCCGAGTTTAGCCTGATCTCTGCATACAATGCGTTAGGATAAAGATAGACTACTTTTGGATGATTAGTGATTGCGTCAAATTCTTTTTTTGTCACATATTCGTTATGTAGAATAACTAGCTTGTCAAAACGATTAACGATGCTAGGGTCTTTGTCAACATCAAGATCGGTAATCATGGTATAGTTGAGTAGTTTGAATACTTGAATTGCATGTACGCTTGCAGTGTCCCTGTATGCGTGTATGATTGGTCTTGTCAGACAAGAGGTATCGCATTCGCCCCGATAATACGTATAAAATCCAGGTTCCGCATACGCAGTTGCTGTAAAGAGTGGAACTATGACCGCAGTTCTTTTTGGATTGCCTATTTTCTGATAAAGATCCTTCCTTGTTGGGTCTAGCTCTATTCGTATGAGTGTGTAAAACTCTTGATCGTCTTTTTTTATGATATCCCTTTCATCCACATAACCTTTGAAGATCATATGAGAATCTACAATCTCCAATTCCGATGACTGTGTATCTTTTTTCATATCCGAATTCATGGAAAAGGCGGCAAGTGCAGCGACAATAGCCACCGCAACGCCGGACATGATCACCAAAAGAGATTTCTTCAACTCTTAACCAGATGGAGTAATCGTTAATGTATATTTCTAAGATCTAGTCATCCATGGGATCAAGCCGAACCTCAACGTCATTCCTTTTTAGGTACTCCTTTACCCTGTCCACAGAATGCGTTTCATAGTGGAATATCGAGGCGGCAAGTGCAGCGTCGACATCTGTCTTTTTGAACACATCTAGCATGTGAAGCGGCTCACCACACCCTCCAGATGCCACTACAGGGATTCTGACTGCATCAACTATTGCTTTTGTCAAAGTTATATCATATCCGTCCTTTGTTCCATCTCTGTCTATGCTTGTAAGCAGTATCTCGCCTGCACCCAGGTCTTGTACTTTTTTTGCCCACTCTATTGCATCAATGCCAGTTCCCGTCTTGCCGCCATAAATGAAAAGTTCAAACCAAAATTCCTTGCCATTTTCAGTGAAGATGTTTTTTCCATTGGAAAGATTGTAGTTTCTTTTTGCATCCATTGCCACAACCACGCACTGTTTGCCAAAGAGGTTCTTTAGTTCCGTAATTATTTGTGGGTTTTTAACAGCACCCGTGTTTATTGCCACCTTGTCAGCGCCGCACAGCAGGATATCGCGTGCATGCTGAAGCGTCTTTACGCCACCGCCCACTGTAAATGGAATATCAATTACCTGAGCAACCTTGGAGACAAGCGAGCGTATCGTCTCCCGCTGTTCCTGCGATGCTGTGATATCAAGAAAGACAAGCTCGTCTGCTCCTTCGCTACTGTATTTTTGTGCAAGCAGAACGGGATCTCCTGCATCCTTGATGGATTCAAAATTTAATCCCTTGACCACGCGGCCGTTTGCCACATCAAGGCATGGAATTATTCTCTTTGTAAGACTCATAATGTTTTTGCCTCCTCAATTGTTAGCTTGCCGTCATATAGCGCCTTGCCCAAAATGACGCCGTATGCACCGCATTCTTTGAGCTTGACAACATCGGCTATTCCCGATATTCCGCCGCTTGCAATCACATTTGCCTTTCTTGTGCATGCCTTGCCAAGATTCTCAAGATCAGGTCCTGACAGAGTACCATCACGTGTCACGTTGGTGATGAGGAACTCGGTGAATCCTTTTTGAATAAATCCATCAAGTGCCAAAAACAACGACACATCTTCTGACTTTTGCCATCCGTGTGTCACCACTGTCCCATCGGAATGATCCACAGATATTACGATTTTTTTCTTGCCAAATTTTGATGATACTTCATCTAACAAGTCAACATTGCTAAATGCCACCGTCCCAAGGACTATTCTTTCCGAAAATTCAAAGGCCTTATCTATCATCTTCTGTGTGCGTAGCCCACCTGCAATCTGAGTAGGAACCGACAGGGTTTGCGCCATTTTTTTGATAGTTTCAAAGTTGGAGCCACGGTCAAGCGTCGCATCAAGATCTACTATATGTATCATGTCGGCCCCGTTTTTTTCCCATTGCATGGCGACTTTGATTGGATCGTCAGAGTACACAGTTTTATTCTCAGGTCTACCCTTTAGTAGGCGTACTACCTTTCCTTCCATTATATCGATTGCAGGAATTATCTTCACTTTTTGCACTCTCTAAGAAAGTTCTTTAGCATCGTAGAGCCGACCTTGCCTGATTTTTCCGGATGAAATTGTGTGCCGAACAGATTTTTTTTTGCAATCACTGCAGGAACCTTGATTCCATAGTCTGCCTCGGCCACTATGACGTCTGTGTCATTTGGTTTGACCCTGTATGAGTGGACAAAGTACACCCATGCCGAATCCTGTACTCCATCAAGTAATGGGTTTTGTTTTTTGATGTTAAGACTATTCCATCCCATGTGTGGGATTTTGAATTTGTTTGGCAAAATCAGCACCTCACCTTCCATCACTGCAAGCCCTCTTTCTGTTCCCTCCTCGCTTTTCTCAAAAAACATCTCCATCCCAAGGCATATTCCAAGAACCGGCGTTTTGTCCTTTACAAAATCCTCAAACTTTGTTTTTGATTGTGAGATACTCTTCACTGCAGGATCAAAGTTGCCCACGCCCGGTAACAACAGTCCATCAAAGCTGTTCACACCATCGAAGCTTGAAATGACGTTCACCTGTGCGCCAATCTTTTCAAGCGCCACCTTGAGGCTGAAAATGTTTCCAGCACCGTAATCAAATATTGCTAGTTTTGACACCATAGTACCTTAACACATATCATATAATAATCACGCCGCCCGTTTGCCGGCCTGAGATATGTAGTAATTAACAAACCGTTTTACAAATATGGTTTTGTCGACTCATTTGGTCTCTTTGAAGGACATAGTGGATTAATACAAAACCTGTGTTGGGCATTACATTGAGCCTTTGGTACTAGGAACTCCTTTCTGCTTTTTATCAGCGCTTGCCGCCAGGCGGAACGCCACCGCAAGTGACTTTACTGCCGCCTCTATTTTATGGTGGTCGTTGTCTCCATATCTTACGTTGATGTGTATGCAGGCATTGATATTCTGAGTCAGGGATTGAACAAAGTGCTCAACGTCTTCCCTAGACATTCCCTCAATGTGAGCGCGCTTTACCGACAGGTTTACCTTGTTGTATGGTCTCCTCACAAGATCAACTGACGCTTCCGCAAGTGATTCATCCATAGGAACCGATGCGTAGCTGAATCTTGTTATACCCATCCTTCTGCCAAGTGCCTTGTCAAGTGCAGTACCAATCGTAATTCCGGTATCTTCTATGAGATGATGCAGTATGTTGTCGTTTGATTTGGATTTTACCGTAAGATCAAGCATTGCATGCTTACCAAATGATGTAATCAAATGATCAAAAAAGTCAATTCCAGTACTGATCGAGGTTATGCCAGTCCCATCCAAGTTCACCGTTACTAGAACCGACGTCTCCTTGGTATTCCTCTTTATCTTGGCGGTGCGCGCTGCCATCAACAGAGTTCCGTTTGAGCAGAATTTAATATCTTTGGAGACACAACCGCACAACTACAGTACCTTAGGCAAAAGCCCGATTGATTCTAGGATCATGTCGGCTCCATTTTGCTCAAAAAATGCACGCTTTTTTTGTGGGTCCTTCCCAGTCCCGTAAATTCCGCAAAATGTGGTCTTTTTTCCAAGGGCGGTTGCCTCTTTTGCCATGATCAGATCCTCCATGGAATCACCAACATACAGGCAGTGTCTTGAACCGATATTCTCAATTGTGCGCACAAGTGATTCTGGGTTTGGCTTTGCCATGCTGCGCGGCTCATCCTCCAAGAACGCCGAGCTTGCAACATCAAACTCGTCAAGCTTTGTGCCAAGCGAGTACCTGATTGAGTGGAGCCCTCTTCCCGTAACTATTGCCATCTTTTTCCCAAATCGTTTCTTTAAAAACAATATCAGATTATCATCGAGCAGCACCACGTCATTTTCTATGAGCCCTTTTTGCGAAAACTCTGATTTTTTCCCAAATATCTTTTGGTATAATTCAGGCCCATAAAATATCTGATCAAACATCACATACAGAGGATTTGTTGCATGCGGCCCGGGATAATTTAAAATCTTTCTCATCTTTATCACGTTTTCATTTGTGCCAAGATATTTTTCCACCGACGCAATTCCCGACCTGTCAGCATTTTTTATCATCTCAAACACGCTTCTTGAATCATTTTCTGCACATATTGCAAGAATTAGTGCGTACGTAACATCCACTTCATCATTAAATCCCCCTGTACTTTTTAGCCCGTCAATCATTTGCGGTGTGACATCTATTGGTACAATTCCCGCAAACTTTTCTAGAACATATTTTGTCGTCTTGATGATGGCAAGATCGTACGATTTTGACACATCCACAAGAACGCCATCGCAATCAAAGATTATAGAGTCGATTGGACTGGCATCCGTCATTTTATCTGACACGTTATCGTTTTTTTTCATCATTGCAGAAAATCACGTATTGCAAGAAGGAACTTGGAGTTCATGTCCTTTGTGCCAATTGTAACCCGAAGACATCCTTCGTGTTTTCCTATCCTTCCAAGCTTTCTAACCGATATTCCTTGCTCAAGTAATGCAGTATAGATTCTTTTATCGGCCCCACGGGCATCAAACAAGACAAAGTTTGCCTTCGAGTCAAACACATCAAACGCCCCAGTCTCCCTCAGCTTTGTGATTATCCTTGTGCGCTCCTTTTTTACTGAGTGGATTATATCTTCAATCTGCTTTGATTTTTGGAGTGCCAAAATGCCACACTCTATTGCTATTGAGTTTAGTGGATATGGATACTGTAGAATGCGGGAAAACACATCGATGAATTTTTTGTTTGCAACCACATATCCTATACGCAGGCCTGCAAGCCCAAACGACTTTGAGAATGTCCTTACCACAACGAGATTCTCAAATTTCCGTGTCATACTTGCAACACTGTAATCGGAAAACTCGCCGTACGCCTCATCTACAACCACAAGCCCATGAAATTTTTTTATCATCTCTGCAATCTCTTCCTTTCGGAACTGAAAGCCGGTAGGATTATTCGGTGAATCAATGTACAGAATATCCGCATTTTTCATCTTGGAGAGGAATTCTTTTGCATCAAGTGTCATCTCCTTTGAGAAAGGCACCTTTATCATTGGAATTCCGTACAGCTTGCATCTTTCTTCAAAAAACCCAAACGTCGGATCAGATGTGAGGATTTTGGTCTTTTTTGAGGCAAAGTTGCACAGTATGATATCCAAAATCTGATCCGAGCCATTGCCAACACTTATCATAGAGTCTGGAATCTGAAGATGCTTTGAGAGAGCTACAATGAGCCGCTCCGACTTGCCAAGCGGATACTGGCGTACATCCGTACTTTTTTTTGCCACATCAATCAGGTCTTGTTGGAATTGTCGCGGAATTGCAAAGTTCTCATTAGAATCAAGCTTTAGTGCATCCTCATAATACGCAGGTTTTTGATATCCTTGTAGCTTGGCAAGATCTGCCAATCGTTTTTGCAGGGGAGTCATAGCCTGCCCCTCACAGCCTCATAGTGGTTTTGCAGACCTTCTGAATCGGTCAGAATCTTCATGCTCTTTTCTATCTGCCGCAGCACATCCCTTGTTACCCCAGCTGTAGTTTGTACCTTTACAAAATCCAATACGGAAAGTGAGCCTCTGCTCCTTCCAAACCGGTTGGTAGGAAGTATGTGGTTTGTCCCAAGAAGGTAGTCGCTTGCCGATGATGGTGTATTTCCAACAAGCACCAATCCAGACGCCCTGATAGTATTTGCTATTTTATTGGTATTCTTTACCATGATTTGTAGGTGTTCTGGTGCTATGTTTTCTACCGTCCTTACTGCATCATCGATATTTTTGCACAAGGCAACAAAGCCGTTCTTGTCAAGGCTTGTCCTTACAATATCACCTCTGCTTACAGTATCCGCCTTTTCATCCAATTTTTTTATAACATCAAGTGCTAGCCGTTCCGATGTGGTGACAAGGCAGCATATGGTATCCATGCTGTGCTCCGACTGCGATATCAGATCAAGTGCGATAAGGTTTGCATCTGCAGAACCATCTGCAAGTATGGCAAGCTCGGTTGGACCCGCAAGCATGTCAATTCCGACGATATCTGATACTAGGAACTTTGCCGCAGTAACTATTGCACCGCCAGGTCCTACAATCTTGTCCACAGGTAAGATCGACTCGGTCCCGTATGCAAGGGCAGCAATTGCATGGGCCCCACCCACCTTGTAGATCTCATCTGCACCACACATGTCTGCCGCTACCAGTACCAGTGGGTCTACAATTCCATTTTTTCCTGGAGGCGTCGCAACCGCAACTCTTTCAACGCCTGCAATCTTGGCAGGAACAATAGACATTATGGCAGAGCTTGGATATTTGGCAAGACCGCCAGGAACGTAACATCCAACGCTTGGAATCGGTACAAATGATTTTGTTATCGAGATTCCTCCATGTCTTACTTGGAATTTTGCAAGTCTTTTCTTTAGCGCACTTTCCGTCCTTGTAAGTCTGCCTTTTGCCTCATTTATTGCGGCAATTTGGTCCTTGGATACTTTGTCGTAGGCATCGGAGATCTCTCTTTTTGATACTCGGAACGATTTGATTTCAACGCCGGTAAATTTTTTTTCAAATCTTTTTAGTGCAAAGTCACCGTTTCTTCTAACGTCGTTTATTATCTTTTGAGCCGTCTTTTTGTCAAATGGCGGCCCGGCTCTCTTTGCGAATGAATCTGGATTTTTTACTCGTATTATCTTCAATTCTCTTCGTCACGCTTTATCTCCTCAAGCTCCAGAATCTGCCTTGGCTCGTGCACTACAAGGCCCTGTGCTATCTTGCGTAATTTCGGAATCATCTTGTGGAATTCTGACTTTGGAACTATTGTGTTAACGCCATACCATCCCTTCTGGCTGAGTGGGCTGATGGTAGGGTTTTTTAGCGATGGGAGACTGGATAGTAGTTTTTCCATGTTTTTTTCCTCCACGTTAAGATAGATGTGCAGATATTTTCTTCCCTGGACTGCGCCCCTCATCACAGTAAGTATATCGTAGATTTTTTCCCGCTTTTCCCTGTCTTTTAGTGCGCTCTTGTTTGCTATTAAATGCGCACTTGATTGTAACACATCTTCCAATATCTTCAGCTGGTTCTGCTCAAGCGTGGTTCCCGTCTCTGTCACATCAATTATGGCATCAACTGCATCTGGCGGCTTTGCCTCCGTTGCTCCAAATGACAAGTGAATCTGAACGTTCTTGTTTGTGCCCACCCTGAGCCATGGTGTCACTATCTGCGGGTCCTTGTTTCCGAAATATTTCTTGTAAGACTTTTGCTCCTTTAGATATCTTGATGCTGTCGTAAGGTATTCAGACGAAATTCTTAGGATCTTTTTCTTTTTTGCATACGAGGCAATCATAGCGTCAAGTGATTTGAAGTTGAATGAATCAGGTATTGCCACTACCAGCCGTATTCTACCATACTCTAAATCCAAAAGCGGCTGCACGTCGGATTTTGTCTCTCCAATCCAGTCCTTTCCGGTGATCCCAACGTCATACAGTCCGTCCGAGACAAATGTGGGAATCTCCTGTGGTCTGAGCATTTTTACTGTGATGTCAGGATCATCTAGCGTGACAACATAAGTGCGGCTTTTTCTTTTCACCTTGGTCCACGATCTTTCCAGTATGGCAAACGTTGCCTCTTCAAGACTGCCTTTTGGGATTGCGAATTTGACCTTGCCCATAATTTGTGTGACTTGTAGTATTCTATAAAGACTCTGTCATAGCAGATTGTATTATAATCTGTTTATCACTTGCATATTGATTTTTCAGTAGAATTATGTGCGTTAAATAATGTTGTATGAAGACGGTTATTTTCTGATATTGTTATATACATTGTATCCACATATTGTGACGTAAGAATGATTCTTTGCCTTTGAAAGATAACAGAAATGATTCACAACTAATTGATTGCGAACATATAGCGACTCCACGCATATTCAGATCTACAACACTAGAGTTTCTACGTAAAGCAGGGCAAAAGACTAACCAATCTGCTTAAAACCGCTTTAAACTGTGGTATCATTTCTTTCTCTAAACCAGTCAGTTTATTCAAAGACAGATAGATAATGATTTAGCGAATGCGCACATGAATCAAAACCGAAGAAAATAACAAGCAGCATGCCCTGATTCAAAATGAAATAGAATTTGCCAAGTGAGTTAAAAGTGATATTAACTACTCATGTGAGAGAACGGGCAGTATCTAGAGGGATAGATGAAGAAGACATAAAACGAATAGCCAGAGAACCAATAGAGACGTTTTACGACAAAGAAAATTTGAACTATAAAAGTTATGGATTATCTATTGATCATTACACAAAGCAAACACGTTACTTAATGGTTGTTCACAGTGGTAAATTTAATAATTCACTAACTGTTATAACAGCAATGTGGATAGACCCGCAAAGGTTGAGATTCTATGGATTCAATAAAGTTTAGCCGAGACGCACGAGCACTGTATGTGAAATTGGATCATCAAAACAAGCGAATAGCTGAGACGATACCGATAGGACAAGATAGATTTCTAGATATTGATGAAAATGGAAATGTGTTAGGACTGGAATTAATTTTACCAAGAGACATGCCTGAAGAAGCATATAAGGCAATCATCAGGACCAATTCGATAGAAATAACACCATAATCATCCTTGAAGTAATTCTCTCGCCCTATTAATCGAGATATTTCCTTCCTTTGTCATCTGCTCTACTACTTTGTCTATCTGGTCTGATCTTGCCCCAGCAGCGGCGGCAAGATTTCTTGCATGTAGTCTCATGTGTCCTTTTTGTATGCCCTCAGATGCAAGCGCTCTCATTGCGGAAAAATTCTGTGCAAGACCTGCTGCTGCAATCACGCATGCAAGCTCGCCTGCCGATTGTACTCCAAGTATCTTTGAGCAGACCTTGGCTGTCGGATGCACGTTGATGATACCTCCAATTATTCCAACTGACATTGGAATCTCTATCTTTCCAACAAGATCTCCATTTTCATCCTTGCGCCATTGTGTGAGTGACTTGTATCTACCATCCTTTGCAGCATACGCATGGGATGCTGCCTCAATTGCCCTTGTGTCCTGTCCTGTTGCGTTTGCGACTGCAATAACCCCATTCATTATACCCTTGTTATGTGTGACTGCCCTGAATACGTCGTACTCGGCAAACTGGTATGCTGCAACAATATCATCCACCAGTTTTTCACCGCCAACCTCGTTCTTATCAAATACCGCAGTTCCGCGCACCATTCTCTTTATGGAATAGTTTGATAGAATTCTCAGCACCACTCTGCCGCCCGTTATCTCCTCAATTAGCGGCGCAACTCCCTCACACATTGTGTTTGTTACATTTGCACCCATTGCATCGCCAACATCGATTAGGAGCTCAACAATAAGCATCCTTCCAATGTCAGTATCCAAAATTCTGCACGAGGCTCGTTTTGCGCCTTTTCCCATCCGAGACAGCGTCTTGCTCTTCGAATTTGCAATCTTTAGAATCTGGTGCTCTTTTTCCGCTATTTTTTTTTGCGCCGACTCGGCATCCACATCTAACACCTGGATCTGGCCTATGCTGTATGATTCGTCGCAAGTTACGGTAAATCCGCCCCTTGCCCTTGCAATCTTGGCAGCCTTTGATGCTGCTGCAATAACAGATGGCTCTTCAATTACCATCGGAACAAGGTATTCTTTTTTGTTTATCACAAAAT
>JAWCRP010000003.1:12853-27115 GCA_038869175.1 Candidatus Nitrosotenuis sp.
GAAACGAGAACGTGCCTACTGCATTTTCCACCATCTTGTCTGCCTGCTCAAAGGCAATTCCACCTCCAGATTCGAGTATTTTTCTTTCTTCAGAGTCAAGTCCTGCCGCATCACAAACGATGTCAAGCCTTTCCTTCCTGCTTTTCTCAAAAAACCTGCCAGTGTCCAATTTATCTCAGAATCCTTACTAACTTGTCATCGTTTCTGTCTGGAAATCCTTTGCCGTCGGTGTTTGATGTTATAATGTAAAGATAGCCATCCGGCCCCTGAGCTACATCCCTTATCCTGCCAAGGCCGCTCAGTATGCCCTTTTGCGACGATATTCCATCGTCTTTTACATCCAAACTGAACAGGTTGGTGCCGCGCAACGTTGCCATGATTAATCTGTCTTTGTATTCTAGCTTGTCTCCATTATAAAACACAATTCCTCCGGGCTCTATCGCAGGATCATAGCACATTACTGGATTTGCAAATCTTTCTCCCCCGCACTCTTGTTCAGGCCATCCGTAATTGCCTCCAGCCCTTACGAGATTTATCTCGTCGTTTTTTGAAGGGCCAAGCTCAGAGACATAGAGATTGCCGTTTTTGTCCCAGGTCATCCCCTGCACATCACGGTGTCCCATGGAAAATACTGGCGAGCCCGGAAATGGATTGTCGCCTGGTATTGTGCCATCATCATTTAGACGGAGAATCTTTCCACCAAGTGAAACTTCATTCTGTGCCTCGTGTGAAAACTCTGATGAGAGTCCGGTTGCAACGTATAACTTACCATCCGGTCCAAACTTTATCACGCCGCCGTTGTAGAACTGCGAGCCAGGAATCCCATCAGTTATCGTAACTACATCCAAAATTTTGTTGTCACTTTCCGTTATTCTTACTATCTTGTTTTGCAGCAAGTGATCCACAGAATAGGTATAATATACATACAAAAATCCATTTGTATCAAAATCCGGATGTGCTGCAATTCCAAGCAATCCACCCCCAAAGACGCTTGCCACCCTGAACGTACCGAGTGGTTCATCAAGTAGTACATCGTTTTGAATTATTCTGATGTTGCCTGATTTTTCTGTGACAAAGATCCTGTCAGCTGCAAATTCGATTGCCCACGGCCTCTTCAGACCGGTTGCCAGAGTCTGTATTGTCTCGTTTCTTTGCTCAGTCGGCTCTGGGATTGGAGGCGGAGATGATGGCGATGTTAAAATCAGAACAGATACAATTAGTGCGCCAATTATCCCTGCTATTCTGAGCTTTTTGTTCACAGCAAGATGAGATATGCGACCATAATAATAATTTCAGATTATTCCAGAGAGGAGCTCCTATATATCCCCGGAACTTCAGCTCTAATTAGCGAGGTGGGGAAGTCAGTCTTTTATAGGACTAAGTCATCCCGGCGGGCTCATAATCATATATGATGAGAAACCCGCAGATCAGTAGTTCAAATCTACTCCTCGCTATAACATTTTTTCCAGTTCCATTTGCAAAGTTAATGGCTTGTTTAGTGTTGATTTACAGAAAACCACGACACACTTTCATCAAACCGTGACTCCAAGTTCTTTACACCTATTCTTTTCTGAGGCCGCGTCAGATGTCTGTGTGCTGATGGTTGTGGAATGTACAATCCCTTCTTGAGGTGTCGCAACACAGTCTTGGAGGTTTTGGTACGGCTTTTTCTCCCACATATGACACACTCATATCCCTGCCCCCTTCCCTTCGACTTCATGCTTTTATGACAATTTTGGCATCTTGGATTTACAAGAATTGTCTTTTTCTGCAGTTTTAAGACCTCAAAAAACTCGACGTTGAGTGTGCGTAAATGATTCTTTGATGCACGTCTTATTCCGCCACCAACGCGCACATGATCGCCTACCTCAAGGCCCATAGCTTGTTGTGTGATGCCAGTTGGTCTATACACAGCACAATTTACTTCAACCCCATCCTTTGCAACACAAAACATAACGTGGCCTCCTTCCTGCATCTGTGGCCTTTTTGATACCACCCCGGTTATTTTGCCTGAACTATACGGTCTAAGATCATTTACGTCAAGATCATATTGCAGGTGATCCCCAGTCCCCTGATTTGATTTGAACACCAAATACCCTGCAGGCTTTTCTGAGCGAATCATCCTTGACGCATCAAGTATTGTTTGCACATCCTCTCCTCTCACACCATACAGTACTGGATCTGGTCCACGCGGAGCAAGCAGTACCTTGTTCTTTTTTGTATCATAGCTGTTGAACGTCCTTACAAGTCTTTCCTGCATTTTTCTGACGCTGTTACCGTCTACAAATCTTTTTGTGCCAAACTTTGATCTTGCTCTATAGCTGAGAAGCTCAAACGTGTGATCATCAAAGTCATACCCAATTGCACCAATTGCCCCAACCAGTCCCTGGCCGTTTCCTATGTGATACGATTCAAGCCCGTTTCTTTTAAGAAACCTCCGCGCCTCGCGCCTGCTCACAAGCTTCCACAGAGCGTTTTTGCTAAACTCGACGAACCGGCGTGGTATCTTATCGCTTTGATAAAACACCACTCCCGGATTTGCGCCGTTTTTTACATCGGAATATTTTGAGACAAACCTGATTACCTTGTTTTTTACTCTTTCCGGCCTGTCAGTTTGTATTTTTATTGAGACTGCGCCATTGCCTCTCGTCTTCCATGGAATGTTTGGATTAAACCTGATCAGTCTTGGATAGTCAAGAAACTTTACCCCATCCTGTTTGAGCGAGTTCACCAGTTTGTATGCAAGATATGTAGTGCACATCCCATTTGGCGAATCAGTATCATCAAAGCCGATGTTCAGAACGCTCTTTTTTTGCACAATATCCAGAACATCTTGTTGCATTTTTTGGTTGCGCATGCCACAGCACGGCAACTACCGACAACACAACACGTAGTGTACGATTTACATATAGGAAGACTCTCAACTCCGAACATGATAGTAATAGATGAGGCCAGGATATTTTCCACGATAGAGAAGAAAAGGCCTGTCTCAGTGGCACTTAATGGCCCAGAAGGAATTCTGCCAAGAGTTCAGGAAACGGCGGTAAAGATAATGAATCGATTCGGAATACCAGCCTATGTTATTGCTGACACCACGTGGGGTTCTTGCGATATTAATGCAAACGGGGCAAAGGTACTAGCAGCAGAGATACTTTTCAACATCGGCCATACGATATCGATGCAAGATTTTGGCGATAATGTGGTAATGGTAGATGCGTATGATGATATGCCATTTGATCCGGTCGCGGAAAAATGCGCAAAAATGCTTCATGGAAAGACAGTCTGTCTTGTAACAGACAGTCAGCACCTAAATCAAATCCGGCAGGTAAAAGAGATCCTAGAAAATGGAGGCGTGCAGGTAAAAATTGGAAAAGGTATGGGACAGTTAAATGATGGACAGGTATTTGGGTGTGAGTTTTATCCTGCCGCACAACTAAAAGAGATCGTGGATGCAAATGTATTCATGGGACAAAGCAACTTTCATGCAGCAGGCCTTGCGCTATCCACAAACAAGCCCACATTCGTTCTTGACCCATACTTTAATGAGGTACGCGAGGTTACCGAGTTTGCACAAAAGCTGCAAAGAAAGGCAACACTTGCAATCTACAAGGCTGCAGAGGCAAATACGTTTGGAGTTATAGTCGGACTAAAGGAAGGCCAGATATCAAAGATTGCAGCTCTAAAATTCAAGCGCGAGTTGGAAAAGGAGGGAAAGCAGGTACAGCTTTTCGCATTGACCGACATTACAAACGAAAGGCTACGAAACCTCAAGGGAATAGATGCGTTCATCCAGGTGGCATGCCCCCGCATCTCAACTGACAACGAGTTTGACAAGCCAGTGCTTTCAACTCCACAGGCAAACGCGCTTCTCCGCATACTGCGAAAGGAGGATGTCGGAGAATACCTGCAAATACCGCACTGGTTGTGAGGCGGAATTAGATTTGCGGGCCAAGAACAATTGGACAATAATATTAATATTGCACAATCATTGATGATTTTTGATCAAGGAAGTAGTTTGAATACAAAAATACGTTTTTTCGCAATGCACTAGGATAAAATGGCACGCAAGAACAATTTTTCACACGCAAAAAAGAACTTTATTCGATATCCAAAGGCAAGAATCCATGTAAGCTGCATCATAAAGGATGAGGACGGCGATATTGTTGCCATAAAGGGAACAAAGCTTGGAACCGGCTCCGTCGTACGCGACCAGATATGGACGGCCGAGGAGATATACGAAAAAAGCGGGCAGAGTCCAAACTTTTCACAGACTCATTCCTTTTGGGCACGCGATAAGGAAAACAACGAGTCCGAAGTATACTGCAAAAGAAAAAACGGTAAGATTTGCCTTGTTGCGCCATCAATAGTAGATGAAGACGGCCGCGACATACTAAAGGACATTCCTACGTGTGACTCTGAGATATAGTCAAATTTTTAGCATACGACTTGCCGCTACAATTAATTACTTTGGGAAGGACAAGCAGGCATGGATGATTTTGTGTTGCCAGGAGACAAACTCGGATTTATCGAGGAGGTAGCACCTGGCGATAATACCTTTGATGATGGTAATATGGTGAGGGCCACGACCGCAGGAATTGCAGTTATTGATAAAAAAGGAAGAACTGCCAAGGTAGAGAACAAAAAACAGCTTTCCATTCCAAAAAAAGGCGACGTTGTGATCGGCACTGTAAGTGCAGTTCTTTCCTCAATGATCGCAGTTGCCATAAGATACATCAATGGAAAGCCCAACTATTCTGGGGTAGAATGCATATGCCAAAACCCTGACAAGAGGCGTGTCATTGCCCGAGTAAACGACATAATAGCGCTCAAGGTTGATGCCCACCTCAATGGAGCAATCCATGCGACAATTGATGAGCCGGAACTTGGAGTATTATTTACAAGATGCAATATTTGCGCAGGGAATGTGGTTCCGTTGCGCAGCGGAGTAAAGTGCCCCAACTGTGGCTATATGGAAGACCGAAAGATCTCCACAAACTACGAAAAGGCCGACTTTGTAAAGTTCAAGGACTGAAAATGTACAAAATATCGTTCCAGGGCGAACGAGGCGCATACAGTGAAGATGCAGCAATCACATACTTTGGAAGTGCAGATACCGTTCCGTGCCCTACGTTTGCTGATGCAATGCATGCGGCAGAATCGGCCAATGCTGATTACTGTGTTCTTCCGCTGGAAAACTCCCTTGAAGGAAGCGTGGGTGAAAGTTACGATCTGTTACTTTCAACCAATCTGACCATAGTAGGCGAGATCTACTACCGCGTAAGGCACTGCCTTATTGGGATTGGCAGTCTGGAAAAAATAGATACCGTATACTCGCATCCACAGGCACTGGGACAGTGTAGAAGATTCATACAAAATCACAACCTAAAGACAATACCATATTACGATACGGCAGGCAGTGTCAAGGCAATAAAGGAGATTGCAAAGGAAAATGTCGGATGTATTGCAAGCAAGAGGGCATCTGAGATTTACGGTATTCCAGTAATATGTGAGGGAATTGAGGACAATTCCAACAATTATACGCGATTTTTGGTGCTATCAAAAATTCATACTGATGGAAAAAAGGACAAAACATCGATAATGTTCTCAGTAAAGCACGAGGCAGGGGCACTTTTTGGCATACTAAAAGAGTTCAACAACTATTCGATAAACCTCACAAAGATAGAGTCAAGGCCCAACAAGAGTACACCGTGGGAGTACAACTTTTACATGGACTTTGATGGAGGGACAAATGATTCAAAGGTTGCAGAGATGCTAGAAAAGATAAGGCAGAAAACCGTGTTCCTAAAGGTTTTAGGATCCTACCAAAAAGGAAAAAACCCCGTTCTTTAGATCAGCAAAAACGTACTACCGCCGGTGAATTAGAATCCTTTCGGCTTGCGCACGCTAAAGCCTGCGCTAAATCCGATAATGACAGTTCCTGCCGTAATCACCATTATGTGATACGCAATTAGGATTGGATCTGTGTTCTTTGTAAACTCGGCCACAATACGTGTCTCCGTATTTCCCGTATTCTGGATTGCAATCCTGTTCTGGCCTTCCTGCAGCATGTACCACTCAAATGTGATTTCATTTTTGAACGTCTCGTCCTTTTGGATTCCAGGTGGTGGTGTTTCCAATTTTACATGGAACTGCTCACCGGTGATTGTCATCTGCTGATGTGCACTCTTTGGCGCAGGAAAGCCGTATGTTACGGATTTTCCTACATCAAGTGTCTCATCAACCTTGATTGTCTGCAGTCCCAAGGATGAAACAAGAGCATACAGTCCTATTGCTACAATCACCGAACCAACGGCAATACCGATGATAGTTCTCTTTGTGAGCACAAAAAACCTCAACGGCGGACAATAAAAAACTTTTAGACTGAATTTAGACTACATCAAATCTACGTCGTGAGGCTGGCTTTCGGCAAACCCGGCGCGAGACATTTTGATAAATTCTGCATTCTGTTGCATTTGCGGTATTGTTCTTGCCCCGCAATAGCTAAGACCTGAGCGGACACCTCCTGCAAGCTGTTTTACAATGTCGGTGACTGTCCCCTTGTATGGGACCATCGCCTCAACGCCTTCTGCCACATAGTCATTAAGATCCTCATTAATTGCTACAGTTCCAGTCTCCTTTGATTTTCGTCCAAGTGCGGCATAAAATGATGCCATTCCGCGGTAGATCTTGTATCTTTTTCCGTTCTTCATCACGTACGAGCCAGGACTTTCATCTGTTCCGCCAAACAGGCTTCCTATCATTACTGTGGATGCCCCTGCTGCAAGGGCCTTGCACACATCACCTGATGTCCTTGTGCCACCATCAGATATTATTGGAATCTCGTATTTCTTGCCAATCTCTGCACAGTCATACACTGCTGTAAGCTGCGGAACGCCAGAGCCGGTAATCACACGCGTAATGCAGATGGAGCCTGAGCCAACTCCGACCTTTACTGCATCAACTCCTGCCTTGATCAGATCCTCAGCTCCCCTTGCCGTTGCAACATTCCCTGCTATCAGCTCACAGCCTGGAAATGCCTTTTTGATGTTGCGAATCGTGTTGATTGCATTCTCAGAGTGCCCATGAGCAATATCGACAACGATGACATCTGCGTCTGCCTCAAGCAGTGCCTCCGTTCTTTCCATAAAGTCGCCCTTAACTCCAACTGCCGCACCTACAAGAGGCCGGCCTTTCTTGTCCTTTGAGGCATTCGGATAGTTCTCATTGTGCATAATATCCTTGCTTGTAATCAGTCCTCGTACCGAACCAGAATCATCAACGAGCGGCAGCTTTTCTATTCTGTTCTGCCTTAGCACCTCTTTTGCCTCAACAAGTGATATCCCAGGCTTTGCTGTAACCACATCCTTTGTCATCACATCACGCACAAGCTTACTCGGATCGGACTCGAATGTTACATCCCGTCCAGTCAGGATTCCCCGCAACTTGGAATCCGAAACTACCAAAAGCCCGGAGACGCCCTTTTCTCCCATATAGTGAACTGCCTCCTTTACCGTCTGATCAGGCGATATTGTGTAGGGCTTTTCGATTATGACGCTTGCCGATCTCTTTACCTTGAGGACCTCTTCCACCTCCTCTTGGACTGTCAAGAATCTGTGTATGATGCCGATTCCGCCTTCGCGTGCCATTGCAACTGCCATGGCCGCCTCAGTTACAGTATCCATGTTGGCAGAGATTAATGGTATGTTAAGTGAGATATTTTTTGATAGCTTTGTTCTCAGATCGGTCTGGGATCTTGTTGTGATGTTAGAGTATTTGGGTACAAGAAGAACATCATCAAACGTTAATCCTTCTCTTATTTCCAAACCTTTTACAGAAGAAGTCCGAAGCGTTATAAGTTTTTCCAGAATCTCTGCGCTTTTTGTGCAATCAACATTACTTGCCTTGTCTGTGCCACATTGTGTGTGCGTATGATATCTGCACCATTAATTACGGATATTGCCTCAGCAGTCAGCGATCCAAAGATTCTATCTTGTGGATTCTCGCTCTGAATTATCTTTCCAATGAACGACTTGTTTGATGCTGAGATCAGAATTGGATACCCCATCTTTATTGACGGGATGTTTTCCAACACCTGTAGATCGCGCTTTGCCCAATCACTTGCGATCTTTGTGTAAAACGGCCCCTGCGCCCTCTTTCTGAAAAATCCGATTGCCGGATCGATTACTATCTTATCATTATTTATTCCTGCAGATTTTGCAAGCGCGATGCTCTGCTTGAGGAATGTTTTTGTCTGCTCCAAGAGATTGCCGGATGCCTTTTTTCCATGTGCGCATAAAATCAGAGATGGTGCGTACTTTGCCACCACGTGTATCATCTGAGGATCATACTTGAGTCCTGAGACATCGTTGATTGTTTCCACGCCCATCTCAAGTGCAGCCATTGCAACCTGAGCTCTGCACGTGTCTACAGATATTGGAAGATTTGTTGCATCTTGGATTTTTTTTATTGCCAATACAACTCGCCTTTGTTCTTCTTTTTCAGAGATAACTGTTGAAAGGTATGGTGCAGTAGACATGCCGCCAACGTCAATAAAGTCTGCCCCCTCAGACTCCATGTTTTTTGCAGTATCTGCAATTTTTTGTCCAGTTTTTACCGATTCTTTGTAAAATGACTCCGGACTTGCATTGATGATTCCCATAATCTGCGTTTTTGTCAACCCTATCTTACCCAATATCTTCACATCATTTATGACAAAGAGCGTTAATTTTAGAGTGTTGAATATTTCTGAATGGAATTTGTGGTACCGCAGGATAGTACGTGATTTTGGATTCAGCAATGCTGAGGATAGAAAAGCTGCAATCTATCTTGACTCTATACTAAGACCGTACCCTAAAGATGAGCTAAAAAAGATCATACGTGGAAAGACTGTATTTGTGGTTGGTGCCGGCCCATCAGTTGCATCATCTGTGCCCCATTTGAAAAAGTTCAGGCAGGCAACTGTAATCTGTGCAGATAGCGCCATCACCATACTTGTCAAAAACAAGATCATACCACACATAATAGTAACCGATCTTGATGGAGACCTCAAAATACTAAAAAAACTTGGAAGGACAAAGACAGTTTTTGTTGTACACGCGCACGGTGACAACATAGGACGGCTTGACATGGCAAGGAATTTTGCCAACTGCATTGGCACAACACAAACTAAAAGCATTGGCAAAGTGTACAACTTTGGCGGATTTACTGATGGTGATAGGTGTGTTTTTTTGGCAGAACACTTTGGCGCATCCAGAATAGTTCTACTTGGCATGGATTTTGGGAAAAGAATAGGCATGCATTCTGGAACAAAAAAATCCGAAAGGCATACCAAGATAAAGAAGTTGAAATATGCGAAAATGCTGCTAGAGTGGCTTTCCCAACAATCTGATACAGAGATGTACACCCTCTCAAGGCCAATTAATGGCTTCAAAAAGATAAATCATGAGCAGTTAAAACAAAAACTCGAGTCTGAATTGGGTTCTGTGTAAATCGCTTACTCGTTTTTATTGGACAGAGAGCCCTCGTTAATCATCAGCTGTTAATTGGATGACATTTTCAAACAGTATCCATTAATACCGTTTAGCGCCCATACAGAATATGTTCTCTGAGGACCAGATAAGAGATGCCCTCGAAGTTAAAGATCGCATAGTAGCTGAGATCCAAAAGCACAGAGAAGAGATCGAAGCACTTGAAAAAAATCTAGTACTGATTAACTATTTTCTCAAACAGCAGAGCTTTACCAAGGCATCCTCTCTAAAAGATATCCCAGAAAAGGCAGCCACACAGAAAGAGACCGTAAAAACCTCAGATCAGATAATCCAGCTCAGAAAGAACAGTGACGGCTCGCTCATTGCAAATGCGTATGTTACGCCGGAGCAGGTCTCAATAGTACTTGACGACCAGATATCACTGCGAGACGACATTCAGCCATTCAAGTCGTTCTTTATTGACAGGATAATAGGTGAGATGAGGAAAAAGGACATGGCTGACATAGAAAAAGGCGAGATAAGCGAGCAGTCCATGATAAACTGCCTTGTAAACAAGGATGGTGCAACCTTGCGCGAGATAATAATCAAAAACTATCGTCAAAAGGAGCGCATAAGCGAGATCATCAGCACTGCCACATGGTCTCTATCAAAGATGCTAGACAACTCAAAGTGATATAGTTTGGACAAGATCATAGTGCTAGATTTTGGATCCCAGTACAGCCATCTTATCTGCAGGCGCATAAGAGAGTTTTCCGTGTACGCAGAGCTTGTCTCGTACGATACGCCGTACGAGAAGATACAGCAGATGAATCCCAAGGGTGTGATATTTTCCGGTGGGCCATCAAGTGTATACAATAAAGATGCGCCAAGGCCGGATCAGAAAATCTTTCAGATGAAACTGCCTTTACTTGGAATATGTTATGGACATCAGATCATAGTTGACAATTTTGGAGGGAAGGTAAAGCGTGCAAATAAAGAGTACGGCCATTCCACACTTACGGTGGACAATTCGTCAGACCTGCTTGACGGCATAGGTGGCTCGCTTAGGGCATGGATGAGTCATGGTGATGAGGCCGAAAAGATCCCAAGCGGATTTGAGATAATAGGACACACAGAGCGATCTCATGCGGCGGCGATTGCAAACAAGCAGCAGTCAATTTATGGAATTCAGTTTCATCCAGAAGTAGTCCACACAGAGAACGGCGTTCAGATTCTCAAGAATTTTGTACTCAACATATGCGGCGCAAAGCAGGAATGGACAATGGAGAGCTTTGTGGAAAAGACAGTATCAGAGATATCAAAGATAGAAGGGAATGTGTTATGTGGAGTTAGCGGTGGAATTGACTCCACGGTTGCAGCATTATTGATTCACAAAGCAATTGGAAGCAGGCTCAAATGCGTCTTTGTCGACAATGGCCTTTTGCGGATGAATGAGGAGGTAGAAATTGAAAGGATGTTCAAGGAAAATTTTGCAGTCAACTTTACTGCCGTGAATGCAAAAAGGCAGTTCCTAGACAAGTTAAAGGGCGTTGCAGACCCCGAAAAGAAACGAAAGATCGTAGGAGAGGAGTTTGTAAAGATATTTACCGAGTTTGCGGAAAAGAACGGGCCATTCAGATGGCTTGCGCAGGGAACACTATATCCGGATGTAATAGAAAGTGGCGTATCAAAGGGTCCTGCAGCAGTGATAAAGACCCACCATAATGTTGGCGGTCTTCCAGACTGGCTCAAGCTTGAGGTATTAGAACCACTAAGGGAGCTATACAAGGACGAGGTAAGGCAGGTTGCGGCAATACTTGGGGTTCCAAAAAGACTTCTTTTGCGACATCCGTTTCCTGGACCAGGGCTTGCAGTAAGAATAATCGGCGAGGTGACGGAAAAAAAGCTGCAAATTGCCAAGACGGCAAGCAAGATAGTAGAGGAGGAATTGGAAGATGCCGGCTGGTACGATAAAGTCTGGCAGGCGTATGCTGCAGTTGGAGACGACAAGGCAGTTGGAGTTGTTGGTGATGAGCGAAAGTATGGAAACATTGTGACTGTGCGAGTAGTAGAGTCAATTGATGCGATGACTGCAGACTGGACCAGACTGCCGCACGATCTTTTGGCAAAGATAAGTAATAGAATCACAAACGAGGTAGAGGACGTAACATGGGTCTCTTATGTTGTGTCAAGCAAGCCGCCTGCCACAATAGAGCCACAGTAAAAATAGAATCCATCATTATTCGCAAAAATAGATGCTAATAATGTATTATCGTATAATGTGTGGATAGCATTTAAAGGCTGAAAGCAAAAATATTTTCTGTGAACATTTTTGTCATTGCCATAATTAGCATCGCGCTAACTTCCAGTGTTTTATTTAGTATTTTGTTTATTGGTGATAACTCAACAATAGCGCTTCCAGCAGAACATTATGCGATAAAGATAACGGGATTAAAAGACGCTTATCACGCTGGAGAGCCGTACTCATTCTCTTATGTTTTATCAGGATTTGGAAATGCATGTGGCAGTAAAACGATAACTTTTCCAATAAACAAAACCCATAGTAATAGTATAGGATATAGTGCTTCTTGTGCCAAGACATTTCCAATAAACTTTGTTCTTGATGTCAAAGAGACATATGGCACAACATATGGTCACATTGCATTACAAGAAGCTGGTAACTATACAGTAAAAGTTTGGTTTGAAAAAGGAATCAATGGGCCCACAATTGCAGAAAAAAGCTTTCAGATAATCAAACCCGACACATAAAGCACCCAAGTCCTCATTAATGGGATGAGAATCACCTGTTAAAGACATAAAATTCAAGCTACGCTAAAGAATCCCAATAACTAATACCAACAGTAATTTGGCCCAACCATCATATCAAATTATGAGTGCCGCAAAAAAGCTAGACGACGCACAGAAAATTCTAGAATGCATAAGAGAAGAAAACTCGGAATCCGTTGCAGAGTTTACGCGCGCAATCCACGATGTCTACTCATCGCTCTTGGACGAATACAATAAAAAATTTGCATGCCATACAGGCCACATTAGCCTTGCAAAATTCAAATCAAGTGCAAAAAAGGCAGGCAACGTCAAAGCTATAAGCTTTCTGATATGGTATGAAAGAGAGTTTCACACAATACGAAATGATCCCAGACTTGGGTTTCTTTTGGATAATAGGAAAATAGCGAACAGTCAGGAGACTCTGCAGTCTTGCTCTGAGCTTTTGAAAAGAACAAGAGACCTAGTATACCACGCATACGAGAACTACTAAAAAATAAAACCACCCCATATCCCACACAACATATGAAAGTACATGTTTTTGACACCTATGTGAAAGCAGATGATGGTCACACGATGCACTTTGATGTCATTACCGACACCAAAGACACACAAAAGGCAATCGAATACGCAAGAAAATGGCTCGCCACGATAGGCCAGAAAGAGGCAAAAGTATCATCAGAGGAGTGCCACTTTTGTCACTCTGAATCCGTCCCAGATGAAATTGAAATAGAGATTATGACAAACGGCTTTTACATCCAAAAGATGGAAGGCTGCCCGTCATAGTACTGCTGCGCCAAACATTCCTGCCGAGTCTCCAAGCAGGTTCCGCAAGATCGGCGTATCCACAATGTCGCTAAAGACGTTTTTGTATACTGCATCCCTTCCCTCATCATACAAAAATTCGATATTTGACAGTCCGCCGCCAAGCACTATAGCATCCGGATCCAAAATGTCAATCACATTTGCAAGCGACATTCCAAAATTATCAAGAAACTCATCCTTCCACATCTGTGCCTCTCTGCCCTCAATGTTTTGTATTATCTGCGGCATCTGCATTTTCTTTCCAGTAAGCTCTGCCCATCTTCTTTCCAGCGCAGGGCCGCTGATATATGTCTCAACGCATCCTTTCCTTCCGCAATAACATAGATTACCATTCTGGTGCAGCGTGTGATGTCCCCACTCGCCTGCGATGTTAGTCCTCCCATGGTGTATTTTACCATTAATGATTATTCCACCTCCAACTCCAGTTCCCATTATCACACCAAAAACAACTCCATATCCCATGGCAGCGCCCATTGCAGACTCTGCCATCGCAAAACAATTTGCGTCATTATCCATCGATATACTCATTCCAAGCATTCTTTCAATGTCTTCTTTTAGCGGCATACCTACCAAACACTGCGTGTTACTGTTCTTTATCAGCCCCGTCTTTTTCGATATGGCACCTGGCGTACACACACCAACAGAACACTCTCGACTCCCTGCCAGATCCCTTACCAATGACACAATAGAGCGCACGATATGTTCATACCCGTTTTGCTGCATGGTCGGAATCCGCTTTTTTGACACCACGTTGAAATTCTCGTCAAGACAGACACCCTCAATCTTGGTGCCTCCAAGATCGATTCCAATTTTGTGCACGAAAATCTAATGTAGCAAGTGGTTTTGAAGTTTTATCGCTTTTTGTCGCCGCCGGAGATTGCGATGACATCATCTATTCTTAAAATCATGCATGCTGCCTCGGTTGCCGACTTGGAAATGTGCTCTTTTACCGACACAGGCTCTACAATGTTTAGCGCAAACATGTCGTCAATTTTGCCCTCCTTTGCGTTAATTCCTGCCCACTTTCTTCCCGCACTCTGCTTTGCCCTCAGATTTGCCATAGTATCGATTGGATCCATTCCGGCGTTTTCTGCTATTGTGAGTGGGATCACCTCCAGCGCCTCTGCGTACTTGCGTATTGCAAGCTGCTCTCGTCCCTCAAAGCTGTCTGCCCATTCCTTTAATT
>JAWCRP010000004.1:0-25841 GCA_038869175.1 Candidatus Nitrosotenuis sp.
CCAAATTCTTTTTGGCAACTGTATTGTTTGGATCTGATTTTAATGCTGCATCATACATCGAAATAGCCTGACTAATTTTTCCTTGCTGCACCATCAAATTTGCTTTGTTGTTTAAGGCGGGGGCAAAATTTGGATCCAAATCAAGTGCCGCATCATAATAATCAAGTGCCGCATCATAATGTCCTATTTTTGCTAGAGCGGATCCTCTGTTTGAGTAAGTCTCTATAATGTTTGAAGCGTTTGGCATGGCATCAAAATATGATATTGCCTGTTCATACTTGCATAATCTCATCAGTGCCGGACCCATACCATTTCCATACACTATGCTATCCTTGAATTCGCTAGAATCACAATTTAGCATTATATCATTTAACATTCTTCCAAGCTCCTCATCATGTATTGAAAGATTGTCTGTGTGTTCTGGTTCTATTCGTGGTTGTTCCACAGGTGTTGTATTTTGTGGTTGTCTCTGTGGCGTTGTCGGTTCTATCCGTACTTTCTCTGACTCAGGTGCATTTTTTGGTTCTTGTTGGATGGGCTTTTGTGCAGGAGGAAGTCCAAGAAAGTCGAACGTGGTTTCAAGTGACGTGTTGGCATAATGCGCCTTGACAGCATATTTTCCAACAGTCTTGAAATTAATTCCATCCTTTGCCAAAAATGACGTTGAAAACCTGAGATTAGAACCAATATCAACAACATAAAATCCTGCAGGAGTGCCATCAGGATTGTATATTCCGACTAAGACTGTGGATTCGCTGATGGTCGATACTGCTCCTGTTATTACGATAAACTCGTTATCATAGTATGATCTCTTCTCCGTCTTTAATTCTACAACTTTTGGTACTACTTTTGGCTGTGGTGGAGCCTGCACTGTGTTTGACTTTACCTCGATAATCGTAAATGCACTGTCGTTGATGTATTCTACAGCTATTAGATAAAGACCAGTCTTGTCATAAAACGGTGAATCAAGTGACACTGTCTTTACAAACGTACCGTCGCTTTGAATGTCCACGCTGTCTACCAACAAGATCTCTCCGTCGGGATCAAATACCAGCATGGCGATCACTGGCATGCTCCTATTAGCAACATGTCCTGTCACCAATGCTATATCGCCAGTAGCGTACTGCTCCTTGTCAGTTTCTATCATTATGGAGTCGGCAAATACTGGGGCCGTCACAAACAGTATCAGTATTGACACTGGAATTGAAGGTAGTAGCCTTCCTCTTCTGGAATCCAATTCAACTTGGCTGCCATTAATTTTGTATTTAACCGTCTCGTATAATTTCTACTTGGTTACCGATAGTACGTAGCAGTACTGCATTAAATTAGTGTAATTATGATCAAATCACTGATGAAAATCCGTAATGCAAAGCCTAGTGATAAAAACCATATACTTGCATTTTGCCAAAACACGTTTTCATGGGGAGATTACATTGCAAATGTCTGGGATCGATGGATCAAAGAAGGCAGACTTACTGTAATCGAAAATAATGATATTCCAATCGGCATGTGCCACAGTATCATAAATGGAGATCAACTGTGGATAGAAGGTTTGCGTATCGACCCGGATTTTAGAAGACGTGGCATTGCAACTAAATTAGTTATGTATGCGGAAAAGATGGCAAACAGAAAGAAATGCTCCCTATCCCGTATGCTAATAGCCAAAAATAATACAAGATCCCTCAAAATGGCTTACTCGCTTGGTTATGATATCGAGGGCAGGTGGTGGCTCTACAACATGGAACCAAAAAAGCAGTTGACAAAAGTGCGGCTTGCCTCAAAAAATCAAGCATTATCTCTTAATGGGAAAATATTCTCAGAATCATGGAAATGGTACAGCTTGGATAGAAAAACTCTGATGCGTCTTTTGTTGCACAAACAGATAGTGGTGTGTGGCAATGCAATAGGAATATGGAACATATCGTCCATTGATAAAGATGTACTCCAGATAGGATATCTGGATGGGCCAAAGTCTGATGGGAGGCAAATACTCAAATTTGTACAAAACAAGGGACATAATCTAAAGTCCAGACGGATTCAGATTCTGATGAGTGATAGCATGTCAATTTATGGCGCTGGAATAGAAAAAAGAATGCTATTCTGTCTTATGAGAAAAAATCTCTAGGATTTTTGTATTCCCTCACATGCGTCTATGAACCATTTTGGTAGATCCTTTCTCTGATAGTAGACCATCCTCTCTGCCTTTGAATCAAGTACGTATGTTGTGGCGTAATCCTGCATGTGCCTAATACTTCTTCCTGCCATCTGAAGAAGTCTGTATGCAGACTTTAGAAAGTATCGACGGTGATCTGGCTCAGAGTCATAGATCTTTTTCATGCGAAGATCATCAACTGTTGGATAGTATGGAGCCTTGACAATTATCTGAAAACGGCTATCATCATCTGGAAGGTTTACGCCCGATTCAAGTCCTGGCGAGATAAGAACTGAGTTTTTCGATTTTTTGTGCGCCTCTAGTATCTCATATTTGTCTTGGCCTCTGAAGATGGGCAACAATCTGTTTTTATGCTCATCGGCAATATTTTGCAAAATATGATCCATCTGTGAGTAACTGGTAAGCAAAATGACTCCTCTCTGTTCTGGCCTTATCTTTAGAATGGCCTCAATCTGCGATACTATGCTGCTTGGAAGCGCATCTGAAGCTTCGATATAATCTGTTTTCAGAAATATTATCTTCCTGTTTTGAAGCGGTATGTTGGAATCCTCATCAATAAAGTAAACCTCGTCCTCTTTCAGACCAGTCTCCTTGCAGAATAGCTCCAAATTGATTGTTGCAGACATAAAGATGCTCAGATCAAAATCCGATGTGAGGTCCTCGACGAACCAATCTATCTTCCATGGCTTAATCGTTATCTCTTCAAAGGTGTGGGTTTTTTCATGCTTTGATTGAATATCTGTTATGATGTAATTCTGATCTGACGAATGCAAGCCTTTTTGCAAAATCTTTATTTTTGTGGCATAATTCTTCAAATCATTAAGCACGTAGTGGTTGACAAACCGATGATCGTTTTTGCAATTTATATGATCTTTGCATTTTAAAAACTCCTTACTCCTGATGTAATCTCTTACCTTTGCACACAAACTACAGTCTTGCTTTAGTCGTAATCCATGACGTGTGCAATGTGCATGCTTTCTTATGTGATCCTCTGATTGTAGTTCTAATGTGTGCTCTGCACATATTTTGATGGTAGGCTCGCGCACCTTGTAGTTTTCCGCAAGTGAGTCTACATGTTCCTTTATCAATTCAATTTTTGAATTCGTAGAGAACTTGGGCATATTGACTCCAAGTATTGAACCATAGAATCCAGAAAGGCTGATTGCAAGCTGCCCTGCTAATTCCTCATCAAGCTCGTGAGCCTCATCACACACAAGAAGCCGTCTCTTTGGCATCTCCTCCTCTGAGAGCAAATGTGATAGGTATGATGCATACGAATATACGGCAAAACTAGATTTTTTGCCAATTTCTATCTGATCGTAATACTGACATTTTCTTGTTGTGTCTGGTACAATTACCGACTCTGTTATGGTTCCACGTCTTGCAACGGTATACGAGTCAGGCTCCGGCCTATACTGGCAGTCGTTACAATATCCTTGGGTGCAGTCAAAAACAAGGTTTGTCTGCTCGCACAGAAATCTCTTTTTTCCACGTACCGTGTTAACAAATCCAAACTCTCTCTTGTACTGATCCTGCAAAAGCACAGTTGACGTAAGAATTGTAGCTGACTTGAAGTACAGAGCAAGTGCCATGGCGATCCAAGATTTACCGGTGCCGGTAGGTGCCGATAGCAGTATCTTTTTGTATCCCAGACCTATTGCGTGCTGAATCTTCTTCATAATGTCGCGCTGTTTTTGTGTCGGTTCTTTGCCGACAAAACTGCCTATGATTTCAAGTGCTTCGGAAAGTGATAGCGGCTCGCGCACCTTTTTAATCTCGTCGCCCTGTTGTCTTGCCGATGCCCGTATTCTGTTTCCGGCAGAGTCAAATTGCAATGCTGACTGGCAAAATAGCTTTACTTATAATTGTAGGTTGAAGCTAAATCAATGCTAGCTAATGATTAACACTCATTCAACAAAATCGTTGATAAGTATTCAAAGCAGACTCTACTTATGAAAGCAAAGTTTGCGACTTCTTGCATCGCGTGCGGAGACAAAATCTCACCTGGAAAGGAGATAGCAAAAAACGAGCAGGGTAAATGGGTTCACAAACACTGTGCCCCAGAAGAAGAACTTCTCTAATAGTCAAACCACGCCAAAGTTTTATTGCGATGGTCTGCTATACAGTGTGATTTGATAGAAAATGAAAACACTTGGGCAAAAGCAGTACAAAACAACACTGTAGAGGAGTTTCACAAAAAGTTTGATGATGCACTTGGCATACTCAAAAAGGAACTTGGCCACACATACCCGCTTATCATAGACGGAAAGGAGGTGTTTTCAGAGCAGACATTTGAGGTGAGATCTCCTTCTGACAAAAACATTCTGCTTGCACGATTTCCGCTTGCTACAAGGGAGCAAGCAAACGAGGCCATTCATGCGGCAAAGGAGGCATTTTCCTCCTGGAGTCAAAGCCCATATCGTGAACGGGTAACACTATTCTCTCAGATTGCAGACAGCTTTTCTGCACAGAAATTCAGGCTTGCAGCAATAGTGTCGATGGAAAACGGCAAAAATCGACTTGAAGCAATGGGTGAAATTGATGAAACTATAGACTTTCTCAGATTCTATGCCGATCAACTTGAATCAAACGAGGGATTTGTCAAGCCTACAAAAAGTGCCAATCCAAACGAGAAGACGATGTCTGTTCTCAAGCCATATGGGGTGTGGGGAATCATTCCACCATTTAACTTTCCGTCTGCGATTTCAATTGGAATGAGTAGTGGTGCTCTAATTACAGCAAATACAGTGGTGCTCAAACCTGCAAGCGACACACCGCTTTCATCTTTTCAGTTTGTCGATGCCATATATCAAAAAATCCCAAAAGGTGCAATCAACTTCATCACCGGTAAGGGAAGTGTTGTAGGACGGGCAATCATAGAACACCCTCTTGTTTCCGGAATAGCATTTACTGGCTCAAAAGAGGTTGGGATCTCTGGATTTCAGACCTTTACACGCGTTTCTCCAAAACCATTCATCTCCGAAATGGGAGGGAAAAACCCCGTAATAGTTACTGATTCTGCGGATCTGGAAAAAGCAACAGATGGCGTATTGCGTGCCGCGTTTGGATATGGCGGACAAAAATGCAGTGCATGTTCAAGAGTATACGTACACAAGAATGTCTCAAACCAGTTTATGGAAAAGCTAGTCTCAAAGACAAAGCAATTGAAAATTGGACTTCCATGGGAGAGAGATATCTATCTTGGACCAATCATAAACGAGGCTGCCAAAACAAAATATGAAAAAGCAGTAGAGATTGCAAAAAAGGATGGAAAGATAGTTTTCGGTGGATCCACACTCAAAGATGGGCATTATCGGAATGGCTATTTCGTTGAACCTACAATAGTCACAGGACTGCCAAAGGATCATCCGCTAATCAAGGAGGAGCTGTTCCTGCCGTTTTTATGCGTGCGTGAATTTGACGATTTTGAAGAGGCATTAAGAGAGGCAAACGATTCTGAATATGGGCTTACTGCAGGGATATTTAGCAAGGACAAAAAACAGATAGAGGAATTTTTCTCCAAAATAGAGGCCGGGGTCATCTATGCAAATAGGGCACAAAGTGCAACAACGGGCGCAATTGTTCAGGCTCAGCCATTCGTGGGCTGGAAGAGCTCTGGCATCTCAGGCAAGGGCGCGGGTGGTGCATACTATCTGACACAATTTCTCAGAGAACAGACACAAACAATTTGTAATGAGCAGTAGAATTCTGGTTTAATTCTATTTTTTTAACAAAAATTCAAGTCAACACACCAGTATAGTGATTTAAGTATTCTTAACTAATTTTATTCTATTATTTTAGTTTCAACTGCTTTAGTATCTCCATCTAGATTTACTAAGTGGAGGTCTTTTCTATTGCTTTGATTGAAACTCTCACTATTACTGTAGTATAGATATGCACCTTAAGATTTTCTTCAATATAACAAGACATTTTTATAATTCGGCTTCGTTCTTCTAGATTATGACCGATGCAGCGTGTGGATGTGATGCAGCATCAGAAAACGCTTCTGAATGCGATTGTGAAATGCAAGGCATATGTTATTGTACTGCTGGTTGTAAGTGCAGAGCTAGAGTTTGCAAAGATACAGTATACTCTTGAGAATTATTTCCATGCTAGCAGCAAGAAAAATTTACTACACTAAAAATTAGATGGAGTTTTTTTCGTGTTTTGGGGAACACATTTTGATAATCCAAGTATGCTGATCAGAGGTTACATATGAGTAGTCAAGTTTTGACTAATCATTTACAATAAAATTAACTTCAGATTTATCAAAAATTCTGCAAATCTAACACTGAATTGAGCGTAATTATCACTTATTGCATAAACTAGAACAACTATGCAAGTAAAAAACCTAAATTAACTTCACATAATTCTTATCAATATTAGAGAATAATGCATTTTCTTTAATCTAAAAAACATATCGATTAAATTCTACTTTAATCAATACTCATATAGATTTACACACAAGACAATACGGATGAAAACTGAACAAGCCTTAATTGAAACTGGGGATGCGTCACTACATTGAATGCAAAGATTCTTGCTGGTGTTATTGCAGCAGTAGCAGTTGTTGCATCATTAGGAATCTACGCCGTATCGTATTCGAATATTGAACCCTCAATTCCATATACAATCCCGCCACAAATATTCAATGAAACCGTCTCCGTATCGCTTGAAAACACTCAACAAGTAAAAAAATTCGGTTCGTATGAAGAAATTACAAAATTCCTTCAGGAATCTCAGACTCTAAACATGTATTCTGCCTACGAGAGGCCATCTCATGATGGTGTAATCCCGTTTAGAGAAACGTTAGTTGTAAACGAGTGGAATTCTGGAGTTCAACTCCAAACTGGTGTACCTAGACCGACAGAACCACCTATGATGAGGACTGACGAAACTAACGGCAGCGTCTCTTTGGACTATTCTACCACAAACGTGCAAGTCAAGAACGTAGATGAGCCGGATTTCATAAAAAATGATGACAAATATGCATACATTGTATCTGGAGACAAACTCACAATCATTGAGGCATATCCGGCCGAATCTGCAAAAATCATACTCAAAATAGGACTTGACATCCCCTCAGGCCATTCATTACAAAACATATTTTTGAACAAAGATAGACTGGTAGTATTCTATCAAGACTACAAAGAAGTAGACTATATTCCAGAGTACGGTTTTGCTCCATCAAAAATGTCTACATCGTTATCGCATGCTGTTATACTTGATGTATCCAACAAGGAAAACCCCAAAATCCTCAAGGATTATTCCATAAACGGCTATTACAACAGTGCACGAATGATGGGTAACAATGTCTACCTAGTTACAGCAAACGACATCAATTATCCAAGACCGATAATTCCATTCATCAGCGAAAGTTCTGGTACGGTAATAAGACCAGATGTATTCTATTTTGATAATCCTGAACAATACTATAGGTTCAACACAGTCACTGCAATCAACATATTTGAAGACACAATAAATGCAGAAACATTTCTTATGAGTGGCTCTGGCACCATCTACGTCTCAGAAGACAACATGTACATCACATATCAGAAGAATCTACCATACGATTATTATCGCACCATGGAACAGGATAGATTCTTCAATGCCATACTCCCAGCGCTTCCTCAAGATACACAAAATAAAATCAAGTCAATTGTGGCAGATACTACTCTATCACAGCAAGAAAAATGGAGTCGCGTATCTGATATACTACAGGAAACGTACAACAGACTGTCATCATCTGAGAGATCAAAGCTATTTGAGAAAATTCAGAATTCTATAACTGAGTATGACCTAAAAACACAGCAACAAACACAAAAAACCGTAATACACAAGATTGCACTAGATGGCACAACACTCAAGTATGTGGCCAAAGCTGAAGTACCAGGAAGGCTACTAAACCAGTTCTCAATGGATGAGTCAGGCAACCGCTTCAGAATAGCTACGACATCGGAATTTTGGAGCAATCGAAGCTATATGTTCAATAATGTCTTTGTTTTGGATGAGAACCTAAGGCAGGTTGGCGCTCTCGAAAAGATCGCCCCTGATGAGTCCATTTACTCTACAAGGTTCATGGGTGACCGACTCTATATGGTCACATTCCAGAGAATCGATCCGTTCTTTGTAATTGATCTTTCTACTGACACACCAAAAGTGCTTGGAGAACTAAAGATTCCAGGATATTCTAACTATTTGCACCCATATGATCAAAACCACATAATCGGCATAGGAAAAGAGACAAAGGAAAATCAGTATGGTGGAATAGAGACACTGGGAGTCAAAATATCGATATTTGATGTCACAAATGTAAGCCGTCCGGTCGAACTTGATGTGGTGACAATAGGGAAACAAGGAACCGACTCTGAGGTTCTGTGGGATCACAAGGCATTGTTATTTGACAAGGAAAAAAATATCCTTTCAATTCCAATCTGGGAGAATGAGTATGTGATTTACGAACCCAATAGACCATATGTGGAACCAAAAGTGTGGCGCGGATTCTACGTGTATGGTGTAACTCCTGTAGACGGTCTTACACTAAAAGGCAAGATAACTCATTCCAACTCGACAGGCTACGAATACAGTACGGCTAGTCGATCATTCTATATCGGAGATGTATTGTATACAGTAAGCTCCAACCTGATAAAGATGAATGACATAAAGGACATGCATGAAATAAATGAGCTACGACTTAGAGATGAGGCAAAGATAATTCATTATCTAAAATAATACTAGTTAACCAAAACCAGATCAAAAAATAGACCTGATATTTTTATAGTAATTATGTTTGTCTCTTCTGTTGTATTACAATCTGTCGCAGATGAATTTTCAAATATCCACAAAACAAAAAGAGTTTCTAAAACGAGTTGATTCTGTATGCAAATTAGTCCGTGAAAGTGAGGAAAGTGCATATCTTGAAGAAAAGCTCAATGATAAGGTAATACCAGAGTTTGCAAAAATTGGTATGCTTGGATGTCCTATATCAAAAAAATATGGTGGTCTTGGATTCGATGTTCTTACATATGCATTAGCTCTAGAACGAATCGGAAGGGAGGGAAACTCTCTGAGGACATTCTTTTCCGCACATATCTCAATCGGTCAAATGGTTCTTCAAGCATGGGCAAATGAGGAACAAAAGACTAGTTATCTTCCGGATACTACGTCAGGAAGATCTATCATGGGATTTGCACTCACAGAACCACAAGCAGGAAGTGATCCGTCGTCTATACAGACAAAATTTGTGCAGAAGGGTAGTAATTACATATTGAAAGGAAAGAAACACTGGGTAGGTAATGGTACATTTGCTAACCTCATAGTCACATTTGCCAAAGACTTTGATGGAAAAGTTTCTGCGTTTCTGGTGGATACTGATTCGTCAGGATTTTACAAAAAAGAAATGAGGCATAAAATGGGCTTACATACAGTAAAGAATGCAGAAATCATACTGGACAATTGTGTGGTCCCAAAGAAAAATCTGCTTGGAGTACGAGGGATGGGGATGAGTATTGCCCTTTCTGCACTTATAGATGGCAGACTGAGTGTGGCTGCAGGGGCATTGGGGGTAATACAAGATTGTCTTGATGAGTCCGTTTCATATGCAAAACAACGAAGGCAACATGGTACTGAACTTGCAAAAAAACAATTAATACAACAGCATGTTGCTAGAATTGCAACAAATCTTGAAAGCTCAAAATGGCTTGTCTATCGTGCAGCAATAGCGCGGCAGAAACTACATGACTTTGTAGAAAAATTTAAGCATCGGGAACCAAGGTGGCAGACAAAATTAAATCGGAACAATCAAAAGTATTCTATGCTAAGGACTGACGCTGACAATTTTGCGACAGTAGCAAAATACCATGCAAGTAATGGCGCCTTTGATTCATCAAACAGGGCAGTTCAGATCTTTGGTTCAGAAGGCTACAAGAAAACCACTAGGGTAGCAAGACACTTTCTTGATTCAAGAGCTATTATTATCTACGAAGGTGCAAACGAAGTACTGGAACTAAAAATCGCATTACATAATCTAGGAGAAAAATATCGTGCTTACTGACTGGAGACAGTAAAACAAGATTTCTGTATTGTTTGTATTCCCTCTTCAACCTGCTCTTTGTTGATTATAAGTGGAGGGATGATTCTGATTGTTTTTTGTCCCGCTCCCAGTGCAAGAATACCATGCCTGAACATGCTTAGTAATATTTGATCACGTCGTTCTTTACTTTCACATTCAATTCCGATCATAAGTCCTATTCCTCTGACATCTGTAATTCCATGTTTTTCAATGGTCTCACTAATACCATTTTTTAAGAGGTAACCCATCTTTGTGGCATTATCAAGCAATTTGTCCTGCTTAATCACATCTATTGTTTTTGCACCAACTGCAAGATCAATTCTTGAACCACCTCCCCACGTGCTTGAGATTACTCCCCGTTCATTTGGCTCATACTCTATCGAAAACCCAGTAGCACCTACTTGCAAAGCTTTTGCCATGCTCATTATATCTGGTTTGACATCATAATGCTCAAATGCCCACCACTTTCCAGTGTGGCCCATGCCAGATTGTACCTCATCTAGAATAAGTGGCACACCGTACTGCGTGGCTATTCGGCGTAAATTCTGTATAAATTTTTTAGAGCCAACAGAATATCCGCCTTCCCCCTGTACGACCTCACTTATTATGAACGCAATCTTGTTTTCTCTAAGAAGTTTTTCCGCAGAATCTATTTCCGGATCATCATCTTTTGTACAAAACTTTATCCTTAAAACTGGCAGCTCGGGAAAATTGAATTTCTGAACCGGTTTGCTAAAAGTAAACGTCAACGCTCCAAGCGTTCTACCATGGAATGCATTATTGCATGATATTCCTGGATGTGGACCAATCTTACGATATGCAATCTTTATAGAATTTTCTACCGCCTCCGCCCCACTGTTTGTTAAAAATACCTTGAATCCGGAAGGTAAAATCGAGATTAATTTCTCTGCGAGTATAGCATGTTCCTTAATGTAAAAGTCCTGTCCTGCAATCTTATGTGTCCCATTACCTGAGTATTCTTTTAGCACTTCAATAATTCTGGGATGTGAATATCCTAATGGACATGAACCTACGTTTGATGTAAAATCAAGAAACTCATTACCGTCTACATCCTCTATTATACAACCGTGCCCATTCTTTATCACAAGAGGATACACAAATGTAGAATCATACGTATGTCTTCTCATTATATCGATGATTTTGGATGCGTTAGGTCCAGGAGGAGGAATCCGTATGTTGTGTTCCACACTATATTGAGAACTTCGTTAAATAAAAAAAGTTGTTAATGTCTACCGAAATTCTCAGCAAGTCTTTTTTCAAGCTGCTTTTTTATGAATTTTACAATCTCTGATTTCTTTTTGCGGCCGGAACTAACAATCTTGCCATCCTTGTTAATAACTAAAACTTCGTTTAATTGCGGATTTTCCTGATAAGAGGAGCCAATGTCGTTTGCAATGATCATATCTGCATTTGATTCTCGCATTTTTTTTTTCGCAGAAGTTACAAGATTTTTTTTTGACACATTAGTCTCTGCCTTGAAGCCAATGAGAAAAACATTTCTTTGAATATTTTTAACATGATCGATGATTTTTGGTGCCTTTTGGAGTCTTATGTTGATGCTATCCTTCGTACTTTTAATTTTTGTCTTGTTGGGTTTTATAGTATAATCTGCAGCAGCAGCAGCCATGATTACTACATCTACCTTTTTTTGCAACTCTTTTTTCACTGCATCAAACATTTCAGTTACGCTTGTGACTCGAATTGTTCTACTACCCTTTGGTGGTGATTCTAAACCTGGGCCGTAAATGAGAGTTACCTTGGCTCCAGCAGAAATCAATTCTTTTGCTAGTAGGATGCCTGTGACGCCAGTACTTTGGTTGGTAACGACCCGTACTGGGTCTATATGTTCAACAGTAGGTCCAGCCGTAATTAGTACACGCTTGCCTGCAAACACTGGTGACTTGCCAAATTTTTGCAAAATATGTTCTAGTACGTCCTCAGGCTCAGCTACCTTTGCCTTTCCCTCTATCATGCTGGGTGTGACAAAATCAATTTTATTCTCTAGAAATTTGATATTTCTGAGAACTGCCTTATTTTCATACATTGCTTGGTGCATTGCAAGGGCCATTACTATTGGAATCTTTGATCCAAACGCAACCGTGAGCATGGTTGATACTGGTGTATCGTCAATTCCGTTGGCAAGCTTACCTAGCGTATTTGCTGTTGCCGGATATACAACCAGAAGATCAGACCGCCTATAGTCTGCAAGTTTGATGTGTTCAAGATCTCCTGTGAGCTTTGTAATCACCTTGTTCCCAGTTGCCCACTTGAAATAATCCGGCTGAATCAATTTGATTGCTGCCTGGCTGGCGACACAAGTCACATCTGCACCACGTCTCATCAATAATCGTGCCAGCTCAATTGACTTGTATGCAGCCACACTACCTGCTACACACAAAACTATCTTCTTTCCTGCAAGCTCGGTTCCATGTGACTCTACTATGTCTAATGATGGATGTTCTGTCTTATTGGTCAATCTCCCTCATCAACTTTTCAAATTCTTCCTTATCCATTGCAAACCAGTTATTTTTTGAGGGAAATCTGCCCATCTCAACATCGAGTTTGTAGTTTGAAACTGCCTTTGTTATTTGGCTGGAAAGCGACATGTATTGTTTGACAAATTTTGGCTTTAGCTTTTCATACATTCCAAGCATGTCGTGAATCACTAGAACCTGTCCGTCACAGTACTTGCCTGAGCCTATTCCTATAGTTGGAATGGAAATCGACTCTGAGATTACTCTGGCAACTTGTGCAGTAACCATTTCAAGCACAATTGCAAACACACCAGCATCCTCAAGCGCTTTGGCATCCTCAATTAGACTCACAGCTGCCTCCTTTGTTTTTCCCTGTACTCGGTACCCGTACGATAAGGTGGTAGTTTGTGGCTGAAATCCTATGTGGCCCATTACCGGAATGCCGGTTTTTACTATTGCAGAAACTGCTGGAATCATCGATATGCCTCCCTCAAGTTTCACGGCATCAGCTCCTGCCTTTATCAGTCTACCAGAATTTGCAATTGCATCGGTGATGCTTGCTTGGTACGACATAAACGGCATGTCTGCCACCACAAGCGCATTATTCCTTGCTCTTGACACCGCTTCTGTAAACAAGATCATTTGTTCCATGGTTACAGGTACAGTATTCTCGTACCCGAGCATCACCATGCCGGCACTATCTCCAACTAGCAACACGTCAACGTTTGCTTTATCGCACAATGATGCAAGTGTATAGTCATAAGCAGTAACTACAGAGATCTTATGTCCTGACTTTTTCTTGGATGTGATATCGATGACCGATTTATGCATCAGCAGTCCTCTTTGTCAGATTATTCTTTATTTCCGTGATTGCCGCAGCCAGATTCTTTTTGTTGTCAAATGTACTTATCTTCTGTCTTTTTTTGCATTCCAAAATTAGGAGTTTTATTCCGCGCACTACGTTGTCTACTATTGTGATATCGGCAGCCTGGGCTGTTCTTGAGAGTGGATTAAGATCAAACGTAATGACGCACTTTCCTGCCTTCTTTAATGCAATTGTCCTATCTCCATCCTCAAGTGGTACTATTACCACGTCTGCAGCATAGATGCCGTCTCTGTCCACCACCCTTCTTGCACTATCAAGACCTGAGATCCTCACAGAATTTTTCTTATCAATACCAAAAACACGTCCTGCTCCATTCTTTTTTAATTCTCTCAAAATGTTTGATTTTCTCTTTTCACTGGCATAGAACAAATTTATCTCGATTTTTGCGTTTAGTACATTTGCAAGCTGGACTATTTCCCTTGGACACAAACCAGCAAGATTGCCATTGACTGAGATTACAGGCATTTTAGCCTGTTTTAGCATGTATGCAGCAGCCTTGATTGCTCTTCTTGCACTCGAACAAGTTTTTTCACCTATTAAATAATCAAATGCTTCACCCCTACCGTGCGCCATCAAGCCCTCCGTTGCTACAAGACCGTCATTAAATGCGTGCACAAGCCTTTCTCTTACATACAGTGATTTCGCTCGTGGATGGGATTTTGGTATATGTGATTTCATTTGGTCAGCAATCTTGCTCCAAAATTATCTATCTGGGATTTTACTACTATTCCATCAGAGTATTTTTCAAAGATCTCATTTACAAGGCCTTCCTGCTCCGGCGGAACTAGTGTGAAGATCGTCTCTCCAAATAATGCTACACCACACCTAATGTTGTGTGATCGTAAATCATTGATTACTTCCTTCATTCTTGGAGTTATTATTCCGACGTATTCTGCAAATTCTATAGAGTAATCCTGGAACTCCTCAATACTCTGGGTCTTTTCAAGCTTGTTAACCATCTTACCTCCAAGCCCATTTATGGATGGAAGTCTGTCTCTTAGAAACTGTTTAGTAGATATGGAAGCAAAACAGATCATGATTGCAGAGTAATTATCGATATGTATTTTTTTCAAGTTCCCTATTCCAGGGGCACCCTCCTTTAGTCTGATCTCAAATCCTCCATGATATGATGCAAGAACATCGCCAAGGCCTGTCTGGCAGCTCACCTCAGCCTTATGTGCTATTTGGCCAAGCACCTCCTTTGAAAACCCTGTACTGAATGCCTGATTTAGCGCAAAAGCAAGTGAGAGAGCAACTGCTGCAGAACACCCAAAACCATACCCTACTGGTACTTTGATATCGTGGTTAACAAAAACCAAATAGTTGCCGTTTACATGTTTTAGAAACTCTCTAATTACAAATTCGGATACTTGTGTGTTGTCTGCTTTATACCCAGTTACTGTAATTTTAAAATCAGAAAACTCCGAATCTTCGACCCGTACGGTGGTGGTAACTCCAGCCTGTATGGAAAAGCCTGCTCCTATCGAGCCCTGAAATTCCGGCCTAAGATCCTTTCCGACCTGTGCCTTAAAGAAGCCAGTTATGTGTGCAGGCGAGAAAGCAATACCTTTCATCTGATCCGAGTTTAAATTCAACTAAAAATATAAAAATATGGATTAAATTAATTATATTAATTTAAATTGCCTAAATTCATTCGACGCCTGCAAAGAATAGGTAGCAGCATCCTTGTATCACTGCCAAAAGAATGGGTGGACGCAAACAAGCTTGACAAAAGTACAGAGGTTGAGCTAGAGACAAATGAAAACACAATCTCAATTACTGCAAACAAATCAGAGCGTCCATCAAAGGAGGTCGTCATCACCTATCCTCTACCACATGATGAAAACATTGTAGCTGACATTACCGGTGCGTATCTTCTTGGTTACGACATAATCCGTATCAAAGGCAAGACAACAATTCCGGTGGAGGATCGAGAAAAAATACGAAATTCGATGAGAAGGCTTGTTGGAATGGAGATTGTGGAAGAGGATTCTTCAAACATCAACGTTCAGTTTCTTTTGGATGCCCCCACATTAAGTCCTGAAAAGATTCTAAAGAGAATAAGTTCGATTGCACTTGGAATGTTTAACGACGTATCGCTTGCATTGATCTCAGATGATAGAACAAATCTTCAGACAATGTCTAATCGTGATGATGAAGTGGACAGACAGTATTTTTTGCTGGTAAGATTGATACGTAGTACGATGATTGATCAGAGACTTGCAGCCTCATTTCGTCTTGAGAATATAGATGTGTTAGATTATAGAATAGCCGCAAACATATTGGAGACTGCAAGTGATACGATAGTAGAAATAGCAAACGCCGTTTCTAATACCACACTATCAAAAAATGATCTGAAAAAGATCTATGACATCACAAAGGATATTGAATCCATACATAAGAAATCTATTGACGCATTCATAGCGCAAAACAGGGGATTAGCAATTGAGGCCATTGCCGGGCATAGAAAATTCCAGAAAAAGATATCTGACATTAGATCGTCGATTGAACAAAAAAACCAACTTCAGATAGATTTTCTTGATTTAATATACATGTTTGAGCGTGTATCTAGATCTTGGGCAGACATTGCTGATCTAGTCAAGCCAGTTTATGCTTAGAATTATGTTTTTTTAGCGTATATGTTAGAACTGCACAGATTGTCTTTGAGTCTATGATCTTACCATTTTTTATCATGTTGAGAAGCCGGTTGAGATCAATTTTCACTACAGACATAATCTCATCTTCATCAAGCTTCTGGTCGTTTGTTTTTTTGACTCCTTTTGCAACAAAACAGTGTATTGCTTCACGGTTATAGCCTACAGATGGGTAGTATGTGATTAGGTGTGTCATCTTCTTTGCTGAATAGCCAGTTTCTTCCTGAATCTCTCTAAATGCGCATCTTTCCGGTTTTTCTCCTTTTTCCAAGGTACCTGCAGGTATCTCTAGTATGTATCCATGGGGAAATCTATGCTGTTTTACCAAAATCACCTTTCCTTTCTCATCGAATGCCAAAATTGCTGCTGCACCCCTATGTTCGATAACCTCTCGTTTTACTTTTCGTCCCTTTAGAGTTAGCTCGTAAATGGAAAGGCCAAGAATTCTTCCATCATAGACTGTTTTTTTTCGCAATTACTTGTTTTGCTATGACATTCTATTTAATTTGTTTATGATGAGAATTGATTCTCACATTCACGGCCTTACTTGCTTTGTGTGGTTTGTATACACCGTGTTGTTCTTTGCATATTTTATGTTCAGTTCGTTGTTAACCCTGTCCATATCCGCCTGCTTTATTGCAGCCTTCTCATAGAATGCCTGTCGTGCTTCCTCCTGAGTTCCATTATTTTTCAGTACTTGTTGCATTGCAGCTAAACCTTCGTTTGTCTTTGATTCTGTGAAATTAAATTGGCCCCAATAGATATTCTGAACTGCTATATCTATTTGTGATACAAAGGCAGAAAATGCATTTCGTGGTTTGAATGGATCGAATTGGTCAAGCCAAGATTGGAGGTCATTTAGTAACGCCTGATTAGAGACTTCCCTTTGTTTGGCAATAAAGTTCTGTTGTTCTTCAATCGCTCTTAATTTTTGCTGTCTTTCCTCTTCCTTCTTTTTGTTCTGTTCTATCTGTTCTAGGATTTTAGCTGCCACTGGATCGTTTTTCAGCTTGTCAGCTGTTACCACCTTAAAATCATATTCTTGTGGTGTACGTTTTTCAATATTATTAATACTGTTGATGTAAAATGATGTGTTGGCATATCCTGCAGAATATCCATCTTTTTGCGCTTTTACACTGATAGAAAACCTTTCGTCAGAAGGTGTCTCAGAAAGTTTATAGCTAAATTCACCGTCACCGTTTGTTATAATGACACTTGTTTCCAGAATGGTTGTTATCTGAACTGTTACACCTTCAATAGTATTGCCGTTTTGGTCCCTGACTATCCCGTTAATGACCTCCTTGTTTTCGTCCATTCCTATGAAGACAGTCAACTTGTCGAGTGTTTGGCCTTCAGCAAAGCCGATAAAACTCATTAATACAAAGGCTAAAAGTAAAAATTTCACTTTTGGCAGTCAACATCTACTACCTTAAAAGATTGAATCGATTTTTTCCTAGTTTATTGTATAAAAATTTGAAGCTTGTAGTAATCCATATTTCTTATCAAAATCTACAAAATTTCTATAGCCTATTAAAAATCAATTATAAAAATCGTTCAAAGAACTCAATCTTTGCCAATTTTGTGTAGAATTGACTTGCTCTCTGTTATTTTTGGTACACAAGATGTAGCCGTTCAGATGCTCTGGCTACGTTTATGGCCGCACGTGCCCATTTCTGGGGAAATTTGATCTGTCTTGGTATAAACAAATCTGCAGTAGACACACCATTAATTTCACGAACCTGCTGTACTATGTTGTCAAGCTCAAATATGTTATTGCTATAGAAGAAAAGTACTACTTGGTTTTTTGCAATAAATGGTTTTTGTAAAAATGCGTCAGAAAACTGTTTCTTCAACCTATCTAATACATCTTTCAAGCCGCTCTCTACCCAAACCAGTATTGCAAATGGAATGTACTGGTCAAATTTTTCTGGATTATATACCAATGTGAATTGAATCGCTTCGTCACTCTGCAACTTTTTTAATGATCTTGTTACTGTTTTAGTTGACAGATCTGTCAGCTTTGCAATTTCCTCAATTTTCAGCTTAGGGTCCTCAAGTAAATGACTGATTATCTCAAGATCTGTCTTTGTCAGATCGGAACGTATTCCAGGATTTTCTGCTTCAAAAATACTCAATACTCTCACATCCCGCATCAAATTCTTTGCAATCTCTATTCTTTGCTGCACATCGTCCTTTACTACGATGGCGCAGACCGTAATACCGCCAACACACGGTACTACAAAAAAGGGATCTCCTACAAGCTTTACCTGCTTGAGAATTCCATTGATATCTTGTCCGGTTGTTACTACATAAAGAACGCTAAATCCAAGCACAGGTGGTTCTATCTTTAATGCAAAACTCTCTATCACCCCATTTTTTAGCATGCGCTCGATTCTTGATTTTACGGCGTTTCCGGAGATCCCTATTCTGTTTCCTATCTGCCTGTCTGATTCCCTACAGTTATCTAATAATGCGCTAACAATTTTTAGGTCTAATTTGTCCATTTTGATACTGTTTTATTCATTTTTCTTATTAAAGTATACTATTCATACATAAAAATGTCCAGAATCCTAAAAATTCTCATATAATACATTAAATATTGGACTATTCTATAATTTCTGTGGATTATAGGATAAAACTGGCAAAGAGAATGTTGACAAATAAGAAAGGCAGTCTTATTGGAGCAGTTTTGGCAGTATCAATAGGGATTCTAGTAATTCATGTTAATTTTGTCATATTTCAAGGTCTATACGATGCAATAATCAGAGATCTCTCAGACTACAGATTTGGGGACGTACGTGTAACTGATGAGGAAGCATTTATCACAAAACCAGAAATTGTACTTGTAAATTGGTTTGAAAGAATACCATATGTGGAAGCTGCAGCACCACGAATGCAAGGTACTGCATCAGTAAACGCCACCAAAACTGGAATGAGGATAGAGGAATACCGAATTCCGGTGGTAGGCGTTGATCCATTTCGTGATCCAAGAGTATCAACTGTGCATCAGACAGTAGTAGAAGGACAGTATGTCTTCTCAAGAAACTCAGTTGTTCTCGGCTCATCAGTAGCACGTGATCTTGGGGATCTGCAAGTGGGCGACAGCATAAAAATCAAAATAACTGACAGATTTGGCAATGACGTAATAAGACAATTTCTGGTCTCAGGAATTGTACGATCGCCTGGTGGACAGGGGTTGGATACGAGCATCATAATCCACATAGATACATTGCGTGATATGATGAAAAGACCGGGAGAAACAGGAGAGATCCTTGTTAAATTAAATGACAGAACAAAAGCAGACGAAGTAAAGGCATTCTTTCTCACATCATTTCCAAATGATGATTTTGTGGCTGAAACTATAGAAGAATCAGCAGAACAAGCACTAAGCGGATTTCGTTCTGGTATTGCCATGATAAATATGATAGGGTATTTTGGAATGATGTCATCAGCCTTTGCTGTAGTGACAATTCAAATGATGCTGGTCTCAAGTAAGACGCGTGAAATCGGAGTGATGCGTGCGATAGGAGCAAAACGAAATGACGTGCTGATAATCTTCATTGTGCAGGGTATGCTTATTGGCGCAATAGGAGCAAGTGTTGGTACCTCTATGGGACTTGGCTATACATTTTATGCAAAAGAGTCTAAAATGTCGTTCCAAGGAAGCATACCGCTTGAAGTCAGCTATGACTGGGCAAAAATCTTCCAAACCGCATTAATGTCGTTCGGACTTGCAGTAGCAGCATCAATTTATCCATCATTTAAGGCTACAAGACTTCAACCCGTGGAGGCCATGCGCTATGTCTGATACTGTTTTGGAGGTAAGAAACCTAAGCAAGATCTACGGAAAGGGAGAGACAAGCGTTCGCGCACTTGACAATGTCTCATTCTCAGTTAATAGAGGAGAGTTTTTGCTAATAGTTGGAAGCTCCGGATCAGGCAAATCTACGCTGTTAAATATGATCGGCCTACTGGACAAGCCGACAAAAGGCGAAGTCTACATTGACGGAAGAAACACAACCAAGCTTAACGACAACAAAATATCCTCATTTAGAAACTCTAAACTTGGGTTCATATTCCAATTCTCAAACCTACTTGCGGATCTGACTGTTCTTGAAAATGTTCTACTTCCGCGAAACATACAACATTCAATAGCCGGCTCAAGAAAAGACGCAATTACATTACTCAAATCAGTGGGACTTGAAAAGCAGATGCACAAGCGTGCAAACAAGATCTCAGGTGGACAGGCGCAAAGAGCTGCAATAGCAAGAGGACTTGTAAACAAACCAGCCGTAGTGTTGGCAGATGAGCCTACCGGCAACTTGGATTCAATGACTGCAGAGACAATAGTGGACCTGATGAAATCAATGGCAAGAAAACTCGACCAAACATTTATCGTCGTAACACACGATCGGCATCAGTTTGGAGAAGTAGACCGAATCATTACAATCAAGGACGGTAAAGCATTCGAAGGAGACCATCAGCCGGCAATGGAGGTTATGGTATGAAATACGCTGCTTTGTTCCTGTTTGCAGTCATTGCAGGACAACTCACACATGGAGTGGAAGCACAGGTTGGATCACCATTTGATAAAAACTTTGGCGATGTAAAATTTCTAAATGCATATTTTGGAAAACTAAACGAAAAAATTGAGGTTGCACCTGGCGATAAGAACGTTCCATTTACAGTAGTGTTTGCAAACGTCGGATCACAAGACATTACTGGAATCAAAGGACAGCTGCAGCTCCCGATGGGGTTCTCACCGGCAGAGGGCAAGGGTGCACTCATTTTGGCTGAGAGCCAAGCAGAAGCACTAGCTGGACGGCATTTCCATCTGACATTCTTTGTAAATCTTGATCAAAACATATCGGTACAACAGTATCCTGCATCCATCAAAATAGATTACTCAAGACTTAGAGAAGCAGGACAGAGAACGGCATTCTTTGAGATTCAATTCCGCGTTACCGGTGAGGGAATACTAAACTTAAAGGCAACGGATCCATTTTTGACCTCTCTTAAGAACAATCCAATAACAGTTGAGGTTGTCAATTCCGGAACGGCACCACTTGCAAACATGAAGATAATATTGGAAAACACACAGACCGCACTAAGCAGCACGACTGCATCGGTCACAAATATGGAAAAGGTCGTGTTTGATCAGAACAAATGGGATCTGGGAACTATACCTCCACAAACAAAAAAACACTTTACCTTCAATGTATACGTGCCTGAGACATTAAGTGGTGATACGCTTCGTACTGTGATGGATATCACGTACTTTAATGCGCATGGAGATCAAATCAATGTAAAAAGATCTGTCGACTTTTACATCTCTGGACTCATCGATGCCAAAATCTACAATGTGGGAGTCATTAGCCTTGCAGATAAGCAAACCATAATTGGTGAAGTAATCAACGAGGGTAATGCCAACGCACTCTTTTCATTTGTCACACTTGAACCTCTAGAAGGCTCTAATCTTATGTCAAAAACGCAGTTTATTGACAAGCTTGATGTGGATTCTCCAGTTCCATTCAACATTCCAGTAGAGTTTGATGGTGAACCGCAATACGGAGAACATAAAATCAAGATAACGGTGCGATACAAAGACGGCCTCCGTAACGAACACATGATAACAAACGAGACCACAGTAACAATAAATAACATCAGCAACGCTCCTGAGCCGTCAATATTTGATGGCATGCCTCTAATACTTGGAATTGCAATAGCTATTATTGTAGGAGCATTAGTCTACAAGAAGAAAAGAAAAAACAATGAAGACACCGAATGATCTTAATGTACCATTCAGCGAACAATCAATACAGGGCATTCGGCCATCTCTGAAACCTTCCTGCTAACACTTCCAAGTGCCTTCAGCTTATCAAAACCAGTAAGGCCCTGGCTTCCCATCACTATTAAATCGACTTTTTTCTTCTTTGCAAACATGAGTATAACATTTACTGGGGTTCCAACCACTATTTCATAATCTGCACTAACACCTGCTTCCTTGCATTTGTAGACGGCATCTCCAAGCACTTTATCTATTTTTGAGAATTTGCTCTTTAGATATTTCTCAAGTTTTTTTGCTTCCATAGTATCAGGATTTTTGTAAAAACTTGATGGTGCAACTGCCAACGCATCAATTACAGTAAGAAGATATAACTCCGAATCAAATTTTTTTGCAATCTTTAATGATTCATCAAGCGATTTTCTTGCATGTTTAGAGTCATCATATGGAACGAGTATGCTGTGGTATTCACTCATGTCATAGGGTGTCCGTTTTCCTATAAATAGAGTTTGAGGCTTTCATTCCTAAAAGCTGGACTGTGGCAAGTATCTCCAAGGATCAAATTATATCTGAATTTGTACCAATCATATCAATGACTGGGAACGAAATTGAGATTCCAAAAGAGCTAAGACCTTTCATGCTTCAAAATGCAAAAGAAACAAAGCTAGGACATCTAAACGGCGCTAACAAACAATATCGCTATGGAAAACTGCACATTCGCGAATATGATGACAAGTATCTTGTACACATGGACAAGGCCGATCCGGCAACAGATCCGCTTGGGCATGTCGTTCTTGACGCACAGGAAATTATTTTTGGAGTTATCAGTGGAGCAATTGGTGGTGCCAAGGTTGCATCACACATCTACAAAAACTCAAAGCAAACAAAAAGAGACAAACATGTAGCTCTTGCAGCAGGACTTGCATCATCGATAGCAATAGGATACATCGGATACAAGATTGTCAAAAAAGCCAAAGGTATCAATTAGGGGGTAGCTGCTATCTCAACTACTCGAACACTCAAAGTATTGGTAAAACTTTTGCCAATAATTCTTACATTACGAAAAGACCGGCGTGAGTGGGTCAGAAGCGAGGGAAAAAATATCGACTATGAAAAATACCGCAGACACGCAAGAAAGATACTGGACGCATTCATTGAACTCGGTCCGGTCTACATCAAGCTTGGACAATGGCTTTCATCAAGAGCTGATCTTTTACCACAGCCTTACCTTGAGGAGCTTTCCAAACTTCAAGACGATGTTCCTGCCGCACCATTTGAAAAGGTAAAACCAATCATAGAAAAAGATCTGGGACCAATAAATGATGCATTCACATCGATTAATACTGCTGCCATCTCTGGCGCGTCTCTAGGACAAGTGTATCTTGCAAAAATCAAAGATCAAGACGTCATTGTTAAAGTAAAAAGGCCTGGTATTGAAGATATAATTCAGGAAGACATTACAGTATTAAAAAAAATAATACCTTTTGCAATTCGTTTTGTTGATCCAAATCTACGCTTCTCTGCCAATTCTATGCTCTCACAATTTATTGAAACCATACATGAGGAGCTTGACTATAGTATAGAATCATCCAATCTAAAGAAAATCCGGCAGAATCTGACACGCCATGACAATGTGAGAATTCCTAAGGTACACGACGAATATTCCTCAAAAGATGTCCTGACGATGGAGTACATTCCAGGAATCAAAATAACTAACATTGAAGAACTTGACAGGAGGGGAATAGATAGGCAGAAAATTGTAATCGATGTACATAAAGTCTTTTTCACAATGCTTTTACGCGATTCCATATTCCATGCAGATCCGCATCCTGGAAACATCTCGATTGCAGATGACGGCACTCTAATTCTATATGATTTTGGCATGGTCGGAAGGATAGACAAGGAAACAAGAATGCGACTTGTACGCCTTTATCTTGCGCTAGTCGAAAAAGATCCCGCAAGGACAGTAAACGCAATGAATGATCTTGGTATGCTTACATCCGACTTTAATCGCTCAGTCATAGAGCAAGGAATAGCCCTATCAATACGCGCAATGTATGGAAAAAAACCAGATGAAATGGAAGTCAAGGCGCTTATGGAGCTAGCAAACAAAACAATGTCCAAATTCCCATTTGCTTTACCAAAAAATCTTGCACTGTACATGAGGATGAGTTCTATAATAGAAGGAATTTACAAAACACATAAAGTTGACTTCAAATTTGTTCAAGTGCTCAAGAACATTCTTGAGGAAGAACAACTAATCAAAGATGCTTACATTGAGGAACTCAAGTATTCTTTTACGCGATTTGCAAAATCCATTGACGCTACAATATCAATTGCTCCTGAACTGAAAAAATTTCTCGAAGAGAACAGAATGCTACAACTGAACACAAAGCCAAAAAATAATGTGTTTCTTGCAGGTAGCATTCTTGCATCGTCTGTATTTCTTGGCTCCACATTGTTGTATTCTGCAAATCCAAATCTTGCAGTTGCAGCCATGATTGGAGCTGCAATAATTGCAGTAGCATCAGTGGTGTTTAGAAAGCGATGATCACTCTACAGAAATCTGCTTTATCCTATGCACCGTTGGTATTCTGATAGTAAGAACTCCCTGAACAAGCTTTGCTGAGCTTACCCCAACATCACTGATTTCAACCGGTATGGGAATTTTTTTGTCTATTACTACTGGCCTTTGCCAGCATATCGTGCCCTCCTTTTTTGATTCATTCTTTTCTGCATAAATCGAGAGTGTGTTTTTATGCAAAGTTATCCTGATATCCTTTTTGTCAAATCCTGGGACATCTGCAACCACAACCAACACATCATTTTCAACATACATGTCGATTGGTGGTAGAACAAACTCGTAAAACTCGCGAGACTTGTTTCCAATCTCTTTTGCGACCTCTTTTGCCATGTGCCGCACTATTCCCATTATGTGTAATGACATTTTTTCGGTTATAAGTCTAAGTCTTTGATAGTTTTTTATTCACGAATCCCGACCTCAATACATCTAATGATTATCGTAATTGAAGGAAGCGATCAGGCAGGAAAGAAAACCCAATCCGAAATGCTGGCCAAGGAGCTTAAAAAAAGAAAGCTAAAGACTGCCGTATTCAGCTTCCCTGATTATTCTACTCCACTTGGAAAAGAAATATCAAAATTTCTACATGGAAAAAGAAGATTCCCTCCTCAAGTAATCCACTGTCTCCTTGCCGCAAATAGATGGGAAAAGATCGATGAGATCAAAAAGGCTCACAACAAAAACTCTGTGCTAATTATGAATCGCTACTACCAATCAAATTTGGTGTATGGGATAGTTAACGGTCTTGATCCCAAATGGCTTGAGGGACTAGATGATGGTTTGCCTCAAGCTGATCTTGTCATAGTGCTTGACGTCTCACAGAATGAATCATTTAAGCGCAAGAAAATAAACAGAGATAAATTTGAAAAAGACACCAAATTTCTCAAAAAAATATCAAACACGTACAAAAAGCTTGCAACCAAATATGGATGGTACATAGTTGATGCATCAAACACAAGAGATCAAGTACACGCAACAATAATGGGGATCCTCTCAAAGAAACTGGCACGACTATGACCGTACTTGATATCGTAGACCCAATACACGACTTTATCCGAGTTTATGAAACCGAACTGAAGATAATCGATCTTCCGGTGTTCCAAAGATTACGTAGAATTCGACAACTATCTGGTGCACACCTTACATATCCTGGCGCCCAACACTCAAGATTTGAACACTCTCTTGGCGTTATGCAT
>JAWCRP010000005.1:0-25419 GCA_038869175.1 Candidatus Nitrosotenuis sp.
GTTTATCTCAAGAATAGTTGCGTGCACAGAATCCATCCTTACAACTGCGCGCTTGTCGACAAATCCAAGTGCAACATACCAGTCTCCCATCTCATCGTCATATTTTGTCTCTAGTGTTTTTACATCTGCAGGAAGTACTGCGTATTTTTTGACAATTCCTGATGTTGCAAGTGAGATCGCCTGCTGCTCTGTCTCCAGTCTCTTTTTCATCAAACCTATTCCCGGCATGATGTGACTGTCAAATTCATTATACATATAGTTAATGAAAAAGAGGGCTCGGAGGGCTTCGATCCCCCGACCTGGCGGTCCGAAGCCGCCCGCACTATCCAGACTGTGCTACGAGTCCAAAAGGGTAAAACTTTAACATGGCTAAATATCTGTCTAGGTTCTTGAAGGTTTCAAAAAAAGTAGCTGGTGTTGAATACGCAATTAGAGATATAGTCCTTGCCGCAAGGCAGGTGGAAAAGCAGGGAAAAAAGATTACCTACCTTAACATAGGAGACCCTGTCCAGTACGGCTTTCAGCCGCCGCAGAATGTCAAGGATGCCATGATAAACTCGATAAAATCAGGACACAACTACTATGCCTCATCAGAGGGCCTGCCGGAACTGCGAGCAGAGATTGCACTCAAAGAAAGCAGAAAGGGCCTGTCGGTGCAGGCAGACGATATCTTGGTAACAAACGGAGTATCTGAAGCACTTGACATGGTAATGTCCTCAATAATAGAGGAAGGCGATGAGGTCCTCCTGCCGGGGCCCTACTATCCGCCATACGCCTCATACGTAAGGCTGCACGGTGGAATCCCAGTCGAGTTTGCAGTCGATCTGAAAAACTCTACTCCGGACATTGCAGATATTAGAAAAAAGATAACAGAAAAGACGGTGGCAATCTGCCTCATCTCCCCAAACAATCCCACAGGTGCTGTATTTTCGGAAAAATCACTCAAAGATATAGTGGATATTGCAAACGAGCACGACCTTTACATCATATGCGATGAGATATACGATCAGATCGTCTTTGATGACAAGTTCACAGGAATCGGCAAGGTCTCAAAAGACTCACCGGTGATTCTGCTCAATGGATTTTCCAAGGTACACCTAATGTCCGGATGGAGAATCGGGTACATTGCATTTAACCGCTCAGAAAAGCTACGCCCGCTCCTAGAACACCTGCCCAAGCTTGCACGTGTTAGGATATCTACCAACCTGCCAGTACAGCATGCGGCACTGGAATCCCTTCGAGGACCGCAAGGATATGTAAACGAATTCGTCTTGGAGCTGAAAAAAAGACGCGACCTTGTGGTAAAAAGACTCAACTCGATACCTGGACTGTCGTGTACAAGTCCAAAGGGCGCATTCTATGCATTTCCAAAGATAGAGAACAACAGATACGGCACCGATCAAGAGTTTGTAATGGAATTGCTGCGAAAGACAGGCGTTCTCACAGTGCATGGTTCCGGCTTTGGCACCAAGTATGGTAGCGGACACTTTAGATTGGTCTTTCTTCCAGATATGCAGACGCTAAACTTTGCACTAGATGAGATAGAAAGATTCAGTACTGCCAGCTAGTCAGTCTTCTTGGTGTGATCTCTATTATACAATCTGTCTGCTCCAGCAACTCTTTTGCAGACTTTGTACTCAAACTCTTAAAGTAGCGCAACAATATCGAGCCTGCAATCTTTTTGACTCTGTTTTTCTCCAAAATCAGCTTTGCGCTTCCGACACCCATTACGCCGTATATTGGGTGCCACACTCCATCATCTACACAAAAACAGACGGTCTTGTTTTTTGCAACATTTTTTGCCTTTTTTGTTTTCGTGTTGGTTCCAACGTAGAACTTTTTTGCAGAATATCTATACCAAACGGGAACAAGATGCGGAGCTCCCCTGCCATCAAGGGTTGCAAGATGCAAGATCTTTTTATCCCGTAGAAATCTTTCCTTACTGAACAATCTTTCTTCTCACCCCAAACACAAGCAAAAAGCTGCCAAAGCCGAGCATACCAAACGATATCTTTGCCGAGTTTATCTCAGAGTCAAGCAGAAAATCAAACACGAACTCGTTCCACAATATGGCATCCCTCACTATTACTATCAATCCTGACACTATGAACAAAATACCCATGGCAGAATACCAGTTTCTTCCCTTTCTTTCACTCCCTGAAGACACGTCTTAAAATACCTCGTAAGAAAAATACAACTTTAATCACACGATCTCAATTAATGCTTCTCGCACTTGATGAAATTTCTTATCCTCTATTCTACCTAATCTTTTTACAACTAGGGATTTTTCGAGTGTGAATATTTTGTTAAATTTTATACGTGATGTTTTTGGGATACTCCCACCACGAACATCGCTTCTCTCAACAAGAACAGAATGACTCTTGTTATCTAGGTTCGATGTTATACCGCAGCAGATAAAATCACTTGAAGAGTCGTTATATCTCTTCTTTGATAATACCAACACAGGACGCTTTTTTGTAGTGCTCAAATCACCAAAAGGAAAGGAAATAAGCAGTATTTCGCCTTGCTCAAAACTTATCCCAGATGCTGTCCTTTTCATTATCCCACATCTTTTTTGCAGTTTTTTCTGAAATCTTTGTTAGGTAGCTGAGCTCATCATCAATTCTTCTTGCAGTTTCATTTGACTTTTCAATCAGAATTTTTTTGCGTGCAGCAGTAAGCAGTAATCTGTCACCCTTTTTGATTCCTAACATCTTTCTTATCTCTGCAGGTATGGCAATCTGGCCCTTTGCTGAAACATTTACTGTTTTTAGCTTAATATGATTGCTCATGCTCTAGTAAGAAATTTCTTACTTATAAGGATTTGAACTGGACAAAATTAGCGTTCTAGAAAGCAAATACGAAACTAAAGAATCTTGATGCCCGGATTTTTCAGCTTGTTCTTTATCATCGCGTTGAGGAGTAGCGGTGTTGCTATCTCTGCCTGATATGCAAGATCACCTGAGCCCAAAAATATGGGCCGCAGTCCCTCAATCTCTAGTATAAGCGAGTTGACCACATCGACTGATTCCTTGTCGTCTCCGCACACGAAAATATCATAGTCTAGGACAAACTTGGGATCGACCAGCTTTTTTTCCGATATCACGTGAAATGCAGATACCAACTTTTGTTTATTCTTCATATATTTTTGCACCATCTTGTGTGCAAACGGCTTTCCTTCCTTTAATGGAATGAACTCAAATCCGGTCTCCGTCTTTGTCATTGGAACTATGGGAGATATCACGGTGCAGTTATCTTTGATGTCGGAAAGAAGAGCAGGACACACAGCATCGATATTCTCGTACGGAATTGACAAAATCAAAACGTCACTCTGCCTTGCAACAGACAGATTATCGCTGCCAGATATCGTCCCGCCAATACTTCCATATGATGTCTTTGCCGCCTCTGCATACTCGGCCGCAGCCTCAGAAGCTCTTGCCGCATCGCGCGAGCCAACAAGTATGTCGTGCTTTTTGCACCATCGAAGCGCAAATCCCTTTCCCATACCGCCCGTGCCGCCGATAATCCCTATCTTCAATGATAGCAGGCTGGCAATGTTATTATTATCTCTTCAGACTTTTAAAAAAAATCATGGGATTAATCATCTTCTTGCGCCACGGTCAAGCAAGAAACAACACCGAACGGGTGTTGGCAGGACGATCGCCTGGAATACCGCTCACTGAAACTGGAATAAAGCAGGCGCACGACATAGGGCAATACCTAAAGTCGCTTGACATATCGCACATATACTCGAGCCCAATTGAGCGAGCCCACAGGACTGCCGAAATAGTAGGCAAGTACACAAACGTAATTCCAACCATAGATGACAGACTGCTTGAGCTGGAGATGGGCAGATTCTCAGGAATGCCATACGATGAGATCTTTGCCAAGCATGGAAACGTCTTTCTCAAATTTTATCAGGGCGATCCCAGCATTGCTGAAAACGGTGTTGAGACATTTTCTCAGGTAAAAAGGCGCGTCCTTGATATCGTAGATCACGTAAAAAAAGAACACTCGCAAAAAAACGTGCTTTTAGTCACCCACATGGACCCAATAAAGGCCATGATATCAAACGTCCTCAACCTGAACCCAAGATCGCTCTTTGAGCTCATAGTAGCAAACGCCTCACTTACGATATTTCGCGAAGAGCAAAACAAGCTCTCAGTGTCTGCCATTAACGCGATGAACTCTGAGAGATACACACAAGGCCCGTTCTGATCTGCGATCAACTACATTTACGGCACTGGCAAAGCTCAAAACCCTTAAATAGAATTCGAAGGTCACGAGCTGTTACTGGGCATGGGAAAGATAATTGCGTTAACCTCGGTTTTAGTTGTTCTGGCAGTTCTGCCTGCAGTTTCTATAGCACTTGGCGCCGAAGAGGCCCATGAATTCATAAACAGAAAGGTAGAGATCTGGAATCTCTTCTTTAAGATGATGACCATCGCATTCACTGTTGGCGCAGTAGTCTCAGGAACACTGATCTGGCTTGTGTGGAGATTCAGAGAGTCGCATCCAAAGGCCAAGCCTACAAAATACGAGGCAAAAGGTGAGTGGTGATGGGAGAGCACTCTAACTGGCCAGAATGGGTATACATCGGCGTTGTTGTGGCATTGCTTTGTTATGTGGGAGCAGAGGCATGGAATGTTGAAAGACTGGTTGAGCACACACCGGCTGAGGCAGAGGTAATCAAAGTGACCGGTCAGCAATGGTTCTGGACGTTTGAGCACGCCGACGGAACAAAGGAGGTGGGCGAGCTGCACCTAAAGAAGGGCAAGCCGTACAAGTTTGAGATTGTAGCAACCGATGTAAATCACTCCTTTAACATTCATGATTATGTGGTATTACAGGATGCAATTGTAGGAAGAATCAACACAGTCTGGTTTGCCCCAGACCAAGCAGGTGAATACGTCATACAGTGCAGGGAGTTCTGCGGCCTTTTGCATTACAATATGAGGGCCACACTATACGTGGAGGAATGAAGATTGAACAATGATTTAATAAAAGACACTGAGGTGCAAAACTAGAATGGTCCTAGAGCTACAAAAGCCTCGTCCTATCTGGCAGATAATGTTCTCAACACACCACACAGATGTGGGACTGCTATACCTTATCACATCACTTACGTTCTTCTTTTTGGGCGGTGCACTTGCACTTGGCATAAGAGCTGAGCTGTTCTATCCGGGCTCCCAGATAATCTCTGATGCGATGACGTTCAACAGAATGTTCACCGTACATGGAACGACTCTAATATTCCTGTTCCTGCTTCCATTTGCATCGGCAGTTGGAAACTATTTTGTTCCAATTATGGTGCGCTACAAAGACATGGCGTACCCAAAGCTAAACGCAGTTGCATTCTGGATGATTCCTCCAGGAGGCGCACTAATCTGGCTTGGCTTTGCAGACTTTACGTGGTATGCAACACCGCCATACTCTGCAATCAGCTCCCCAGGACCTTCAGCAGACATGTGGATATTTGCACAAAAAATACTTGGTGTCTCATCAATACTTGGCGCAATCAACTTTGTAGTCACCATCCTAAAGTGCAAGCACCCAGATCTTCCTCTAAGCAAGACGCCGCTTCTTGCATGGTCATTTCTCTCATCATCTCTTATCATAATAGTCGCAGTTCCAACATTTGCAGCAGCACTGGTAATGCTTCTCACAGACAGACTTGGCGTCAGCGGATTCTTTGATCCTGCCAAGGGAGGGGACCCAATAGCGTACCAGCACCTCTTTTGGTTTACGTTCCATCCCGAAGTATACGTACTGGTAATTCCGGCAATCGGCATGATGTATGAGATAATCCCAAGATTCTCAAGAAAGCCGATCTTCTCACAATCATCTGGTATCTTTGCATTTGTTATGCTGGCAATCGTAGGATTTTCATCGTGGGCTCACCACATGTATGCAACAGGAATGTCGTTTACGGAAAAGACCGTGTTCATGGTAGGAACACTGGCCGCAGTTCCGGCATCTGCAATGCACGTCTTTAACTTTTTGGCTACGATGTGGGGTGGCCGCATCAGATTTGCAACTCCAATGATGTGGGCAGTAGGTGGTATAGCACTATTCTTCTCCGCAGGGGCAGGCGGTGTGGCAAACGCTGCAATGCCATTTGACTTTATCACACATGACAGCTACTGGGTGGTAGGGCACTTCCATCTCTTTGTGATGGGAACTATTGCGTTCGGATCAATCGGATTCCTCTACTACATGTTCCCGTATGTAACAGGCAGAATGTATAATGAAACAATGGGCAAGGTACACTTTATCACAGCATTTATTGGAACGGTGATGGTATTCTTTACCCAGCACGTACTGGGACTTTATGGAATGCCAAGAAGGGTCTTTGACTATATGCCGCTTCCAGAATACATTGTAATGAACCAGATAGCATCGGTTGGAGCAATGATAATTGGAGCAGGAATGGTACTTTGGATATTCAACATGATTTACAGTTCCGCAAAAGGAAAGGAGGCCAACATGGAAGATCCGTGGGGCCTTGGCGGAAAATACTACTGGCCACACCAGGCAAAGAACCCGCACCACTAGGAGATTAGAAAATGTCACACACAGAACAAATCTACAGGACAACTCCGGCAAGAACTGCCAAGATGATGGCAATAATGTGCGGAGTGTGCATAGCAGGCGGCGTTCTCTTCTTTGCATTCTGGGATTACTGGATATCAATGCCGCCAGGTGCACACTCGATGTTGCCAGGGGAGGCGCCGGCAGTTGCAACAGGCAAGACGATACCTGTCAAGCTAACATTTGTGGAATCATCAGACTTTAGGCATCTTACATTTAACGCATTGGCAGGTGAGCCTGGCAGCAATCCGGAAATCCACGCAAATGTAGGCGACAGGATACAGTTTGATGTGAGCATGGGATCAAGCATATCATTTCACGCATTTGGCGTTACGCCATCTGAGACTGGATTTTCCAACATACTTGCTGGGACTGCAATAGGCAGCGCCTCAAACCCGCTAAAGGCAGGCGAGAGCGGCAAGTCCGAGTTTGTTCCAACAAGCGAGGGCACATACTATTACATCTGCACAGTTCCAGGCCATCGCGAGCTTGGAATGCAAGGCAAGATAATCGTTGGACCAAAGGGCGAGGCGCCTCAGGCAGCAGCACCAACTGGTGTGAGCCACGACTTTGCGCTAGACTTTGTCGAGTCATCCGACTTTAGGACACTTGCATTCAATACGTTACCAGGCGAGCCAGGACACAATCCTGAGATCCGCGTAAAGTCAGGGGACACAGTTACGATAAAGTCGTCAAACAAAGGTGTATCATTTCACTCCTTTGGCATAGTGACAAACCCAAGTGATCCAAACTCTGTTGTGTGGAATTCTGCAATCGGTTCTATGGCAAAGCCAATAAAGCCAGGCGAGAGCGGTCAGGTAACATTTACTGCAGGAGCGCCGGGCACATACTATTACATCTGTACAGTTCCGGGCCACGGCGTGCTTGGAATGCAGGGAAGCTTCATAGTAGAATAGATCTTGATTCTAAAGTATATCTCGCTCTCATCGCTGATAGTTCTTTACTCGCTAATGTTTATTGGCGGATATGTGTCGGCATCAGGACTTGGGCTCTCATGTCCTGACTGGCCGCTGTGCCCTAACGGCCTTCTTCCGGATAACGAGTTCCTAGTGGAATGGATTCACAGATTCATTGCTGCAACAACTGGCATGCTAATAATTGCAACCACAATTGGCGTGTGGCTCAACAAGCACTCTGATTCAAAGATAAAGGTCACATCCACGCTTGCATCAATCTTTGTAGTAACACAGATAGTGCTTGGCGCACTTGTAATCGATCTCAAGCTTCATGCAGTGCTTGTTGCAATCCACCTTGGAATAGGTATACTGTTGTTTGCCATGGTGTTGCTCACAACGATATTTGCCTTTAGGATGGCAAAGGCGCAAATTCAGACCAAAGTCTAGGATTTTTTTAGCTTCTTTGGGATGTAAATGTACAGCACAAGTACTGCAAGGCCGATGGCACCTGAGGCTATCACATAAATGAAGATGTATCCGAACGGGTTTTGCGTTCCCATGTTGAATGTAAAGGTGCGCACATCGCCGTTGTCGTACAGGTCGACGCGAAATATGTGGTTGCCAGCATTCTTAAAGACATAATCGAACTCCCAGTGCCCGCCCTCGATTGACTTGGGGGCAATTCCGTCTATTTGTACGCCGTCATAAAAGATCCTAATTCCTACAACAAAGCGCTGCACCTCGTTGAGATCAAGGTCTGTCACACGCATGAGTATTTTGGATTTTTTGTCCACATCTGGAAATTCGGGATCAGTTGCGATCTGGATTCTTCTATCACCTATTGTCTGCTCAGATGAGTTAAACAGGGCATGACCGCTTGCAGTTTGCATGATGGGAACTGAGACTATCAGTAATGCAAATAGTGCGATCTTCCACATAATTCCAGTAGACCAAGTCTGCAATTATAATGTACGAGTTGGTTTTGATAGAAAATGACAAAAGCTTTAAATGCAGACTGAAGAAAAGCCCAAACATTGACTACAGTCAAAAAATCAATTGATATCAAAGCACCAGTTGATACCGTTTTTACCTATTTTGCAAGGCCAGAACACGTCTCGGATCAAATGTCCGACAAGGGTGTTGCAATGACGGTAATCCCAATGGAGATAAAGGACGGCATGGGCGTTGGAACCACGTTCAGAATAGTTGGGGACTTTGGTGGAAAAAGACTCGAATGGGACTGTGAGACAACCGAGTTCGTAAGAGAGCGCAAAATAGCAGCAAAGATGACATCAGGCCCGTTCAAAAAGTGGGATATCACCACAGAGTTTGCTCCAAAGACCGAGCGACTGACAACGGTAACAATGACGGTCAACTACGAGATGCCTCTTGGTCCGCTGGGGGGAATCATAAACAAACTCAAGTTTGCCAAGACCGCAGAGAAGGGAATGGAATCGGCCCTATACAAGGTGAAGGGACTGCTTGAGGGAAACGGCTCAATTCCAGTATACATCACACTTGATGCATACCAGAAACTACTTGAGGAGAAAAGAAAGATGAACAACGTGCCAGTTTCCACAGTTCTTACTGCAATCTTGGAAAAATACAACGAAGTCGAAGCAAAGGCTTCCAACTAAATTTTTAACTCAACTTTAAATTACCAGTGACTTGTTTTTTGCTCGTGGGGTCTATGGCTCAGCCAGGTAGAGCGAAGGACTCTTAAAACTTGGAGACATCCTTATGTCGTGGGTTCGAATCCCACTAGACCCGCTTACCCTGTCCTAGCGAGTCCTATTTTTGAAGGACGACCTTCCCAGTCGGAAGAGTGCCGACGTATCGCCATCCTTCCATGATTAGTCGTTCTGCTTCTTCCGGTGTCACAACCTGCTGTCTGTCTTGCAGTCTGCCAGATTCCTGACAAACGTTTGCACTTCAGTCAGTTGTTCAGCCGAAAGTTTTCCAACTGTCTCCTTGACTTGTTCTCTTTTCTTTTCTGTTGGGTCTTCTGCGGATTTTTCCAGATCAAGAAACTCTTCGCTTCTCTTGAACGAGTCTCGCATCTCGTCCATCAGCGCCTTCGGTAGTATGCTCTTGTTGGTCGTGTAGCGCGCTTCTATGGAACCCTTGTGTCCCATGAAGAACACTCTGAAGTCGTGCGCGATTTTTCCCCTCGCCTCCGAAATCAGGAGCTGCGTGTCGAAGAACGCTCTGAGCAGATACGGTCTCCACATGAACCTCGGCCTCATCGTCTCGCGTATCGCCTCCTCCACTCTGCTGGTCGGAAGGAATTTCTTTCCGCTGTTGTCTCCCCTCTGGTTCTCGTGCCATGTCTCCGGTGCTATCACCGGGGTGTCTGGCGACATCGACTCGCCAGCGAGAATTCTGGAGTTGATGTAAGCGAGTATTTTCTTTCCTCCTACGTCCGTCATGAAGGTGAAGTACTCGTGTCTTGCTTTCGACAGGGTTTTTCTGACGATGATTCGCGGCGGCGTCTGCGTGAATGTCGCGAGGCCTTGCACGATGGCGAGGTCGGGCAAATCGCGAATCTTCAAGCCGTCTGTGCCGCGGTAGTTTCCGAGCACCTCTGGCCTGAGACCTGATTTCGCAATCAGCGACATCATAGCCCCTGTCCTCATGTCCGACCTGTTGAAGAGTTCCGCGAGTTCTGGCGGCTCTGGCACTTTCTCGTTTTCAAGAGTCGGCGTCGCACCGATGTTTGCGATTTTTATTTTTCGCTTTACCTGCACGTCGAAGTGCTGGAGCCACGACTTGACCCCCTTGACCGTCTCGGCGATGTATCCGGGGGCGTATTCTTTTTCCTCCATCCAGGTCACGTTGTCCTGAATCAGGTCTGTCGCGCTCTTCAGGTCTCTCATTCCGAGTTCCGCGAGTTCCATTGGCGTGATGTTGTGCTGTTCGCAGAACCACGAGAGTCTTCTTAGTCTCGTCTCGGCCGTGATTTCGCTTCCTCTTGCGAGGTTGGCGTGCCAACGGCTGATTTCCGCGTTTGCTAGCAGTCTCCGCTTCTTGGTCTGTTTTTTCGTCTCTTGTTTTTTGGCAGCGTCGTTTTGTAGTTTCTGGACTGTTCTTGTTTCCATTGCATCGGTCCCCTCCTTTGCGGGGACGTCATCGCACAGTAGGGGGTCGTTTCTTCTATTTAGCTGTTTTGTGTCGTCCTCTGCTACGCCGGATTCTGACATTTTTCATATTCACCATCGCGATTCTATCTTGTCGTCATATGGCGATGGTCTTTTTTGGTTGATGATATCAGTTTGACCAAATTCTATTTTTGTCTCGTATTTGGGCAAACCAAAAATTTCTTTTACATCAACTTGTTTTTCTATGTTATATCGGTCGGTCTGTTCTGTCTTGTCGGGGACGAGGTCCAGATCTCTGAACGATATGGATTTGTGCGGGTTTTCCACGTCTCTCAGTTCCTGCAGTCTCTCGTCTAGGAAGAATTTCCTTTCTCCGAGTTGTACGATGGGTAGCTGGTGCGGCGAGGACATTTCTGAATGGTAGATTTCTTGGAGGTTTTTCTGTTCTGTTTTTTGTTCGGTCTTGTTTTCTGTTGTTGGGATTTCTATGGGTTTGGTTTCGGGCGTTTGTTTTTCCTCGCCCTCGCTCCACTCTGGACGACGTCGCTCGGGCGAGTACGAGCTCTTGTTCTTGTTTGAATATCCACGGTATGCTGGCGGGTTGTTCAGGTAGGCTTTGTAGAGCCCTCTGTTCATCGGCGAGCGGTATTCCTCGTAGATTTTCTCCATTCCCTTGAACCCACTGTAGCCAAATGGTTTCGATGTGCGTCTGGCCAATCTACTGGTTTCTCCTGTTCTCTTCCTTTTCGCCGTTAAAAGAGTCAGAATTCTGGTTATTCTGCGTATTCTGGTTATTCTCGGTATTGTTAGTATAGTAATCGAGAATGTGCTTCTTGAGGGAGTTTAGGTACTGGCTAGCCACGAAGTACCTTATCTTCTCGTTCTGGATCTTGATCTGCGCCCTTATGGAGTTCAGCACGATGAAGTCGCGGCAGATGAAAATGTACTCATTGACAGACTCTAATGCAGAGTAGACCCGGTCTTCGCTAACTGCGTCGCTAACCGCAATCTCATAGACTGATTTTCTGCCATTTTTCTCCGCCAGCACGTCGACGAACTTTTGTCCCACCTGGACATCGTGCATCACACTGTAGCCGCATTTTCGCAAAAATACCTGCAGAATGTTTTGGTACAGGTCGTGCACTGGTCCCACCCGCCCGATGTGCTGTATCTGAGACACGTCCATCTCCTGCGACTTGAGCCAGTCGATTGCCTGCTGCGTCAGCACCAGGTATTTTGCAGCCTTTACTCCCTCTATCTGCTCAACCACCAGCTCGGCGTATTTTGAGACAAGAACCTCCTCTACCACCTTCTGCGCCCTTCTTCCCTTGAACCCGAGTCTGAAATATCTGGCACTGATCGGGGACTCTGGATACGTCAGCACATCTACCAAAAGATTCTTCGCGTCTCTGCTGAGTCGCACCGTCTCTTTCTTTTCCTCTTTCTGATCCTCATCTTTTTCTTTGCAGTAGTTTTTCACATACTCGATGAACGGTTTCATTCTCTGTTCCAGTTCCTCATCGTCAACGTTTTGCAACGGATAGTCGTCAGTTTGGATTAGCGCCGGCTTCTTGTCGCCGATTTTTACAAGGAACTGGTGCGGTTTCAGCTTCAAAATTACCTTGACAAGATCGGGGTCGCCAAGGCCGTTGGCAAGATAAAGAGCATCCTCGTAGTCGCCGCAGTAGCCAACAATTTTGAGGTTTACTGAGGCCATATAATCAGAGCTTAGCGGCTTCTGACTCGCCGCTACTATTGCAGTCCGAAAATCTCTGAGGTAGAGGCCTGCAGTCGCTATAAAATCCGCACCTAATTCTCTTCTGGAATCTGAATACAGCGAACTTGGCTCCCACAGGCGAAATGCTTCGTCCGCAATTATGATAGTGCCTCCTTCAGACACGTTTCCGCGCATGTCGTTTGATTTTCTGTACCTGTAGATGTATAACAAGAGCCAGCCAAGCAAAAGCGCAAAACTGTCGTCGGAAATGTCGGCTTCTATAATCAGAGGTATGCCGCTGTCCAGAAATTCCCACAGTGGAAACGTCTCTCTTTTGGAAAGGCAGGGACCAAACTCGGAAAGGGTGTTCTCCATTCGATCAAGGTTGGTCTCTACCACCTCGAGCTTTCTTGAAGAAATCCTGTTTCCGGTTACCAGTTCCTCATTGATCAATTCGCAGACTTCCAGCAGTGTGGGGGGCTTGCCCTTTGCTTCGTAGAGGTTGTTTACTCTCGACATGAAGTAGTTCCTTGACCTGAAGTACCAGCCCCAACGACTCATTAGTAATTGAGACATGTCGGAAATCCACTTGTGCTGGTCGCAGTTAGGAGGCGCTTTGAAAAAGTTCAGTCCAAGGTAGTCAAGATCCAACACAACAAAGTCTCTCCCGGCCCTTCTGCCGTCTCTTTTCTTGTCGATCATCACTACAGATATCTTGTCCCTGAGTTTCTCGTTCATCTTTAGAATGGCGCGGATCAAAGTGAAAATCAGTTTTGTCTTCCCCTTTCCAGGCGCTGCAACAATGGCAGTTTGTATCAAATCGTTTAATCCAACCAGACATGCACCTGTAGGAGTGTCCCCCACCATTATCTTGCCGAGGTAGAGATTGCCGTCTATGTCGTCGGTTATGTCCGGCAGCACCGGGTTCTTACTGCTGAGTATCTGCTTTACGTACTGGGGCTCGATCATGTAGTTGATGTCCTGAACCATCTCGTCGAGTTCTTGTCCCTCAAGGTATGGCAGAATCTCAAACAGGGATGAAAGTGCGTCCTTTTGGAACCTCGGGATCTTGGACGCCATATCCTTGAAGCGTTCTACACGGTCTTCGATTTCGTACATTTTAGACGCCCTCGAATATCTTCTTCGCCAGGAACGCGAACACAAGTATGACTATGCCCACGATTGCCAGCTGTGCGTAAATCGAGCCTGTAGCCGAGGCTACCACGCCAGACAAATACAGCATCAACGAGATGGCGATTACTATTATTCCAAGGCCGATCAGGCCCTTGAACAGCATCGCAAGCGGGCTGTCGAACCTGTCGCTAAATGCCAAGTTGCTTTTTCACCTCCGACTCCAAAGTCTTTACGTCTTCATCGTTTCCATAGATCTGCCTGTAAGCGGTAAGCATGTTTGCTCCTCTCTCGCTGATCTTGAAGCCGGTCAGTCCTTTTCTGAGAATGTAACCTGATTCGAACAAAAACCTCTTCGAGTCGTTAATCTCGTTGTTTGGAACTTTTGCAAGGTCGTGAACTTTCTTGTTATTGTCAATCTGTGACGATATCAGGTAAAGAATTTTGTACGATGGTTTTGAGAGTGGTCTGGTAAGTCTCATGCAATCCCTGCAAATTTTCTGACCCTCTAGAGAGACAGTACAGGAGGGGCATACCTTCCGCCTGTCTACTGTACAGACAACAAACTGGTTCTCAAGTACGTCACCGCAGCAATCACAGGTCCGCAGCATAGTGGTTTTCTTTTTGATCCCGTTTTCCTCGGTGATCTCCTTACCACCAAGGCTTCCTATGTCGGCAACCTTCTGGTTGTCTTCCCAGAGCTTTTTATCAGACGGAAATCTCTCTTCCAAAAGTCGCAACTGCATCTCGAACACGTCAAGTCGTTTCTGTATTCCGGAAAGAATCTCTACAAGGTCTGACTGGCCAGAGCTCACGTCCCGTCACCCTTTGGCTCTTTTCTGATCCAGGTCTTCCTTGGGTCGGCCGTCTCAACATCGTCAAACGACATCATGTGTACTCACCTGTAGGTTTGATCTCCCTGACTGCCTGCCACACGTTCCAGTATGACACCGGCTTGTTCTGGAAGAACGCAAGCTCTACCGCCAAGTTGGAGATTCTCACGATGTCGTCCTGAGTGTAGTTCTGGGTCTTTGCCGCAATCTTGTAGATGGTGTCCTTTGAGATCCCGTATGGGTCGAGCAAGGTCTCAAAAATGGCCATTCTTTGCTTCAAAGTGGGCCTTCTGAACGTGAATACAAAGTCAAATCGGCGCTTTGTGGCGTAGTCTATTCTGCCCTCTAGGTTGCTGCAGGCTATTATGAAGACATTCGGACTGTCAAGTGAGCTCATCTGCTGGTTGAGTGTGTTGACCATCGCGGCAACATCCTCGTTGATCTGCTCTACGTTTCTTGAGACTCCCACCGAGTCGAACTCGTCGATGAAAAGAATTACTGTGAAAGATTCCGCAAGGCCCCTGATGTAGTCAAACGCGATTCTGAGATTCTTGCTTGATTCTCCTACATACTTGCTCCTGGTAGGCCCTAGATCTACAATGCAGACTGGTTTACTGTATTTTTTTGCAAAATTGTTTGCGCAGATTTTTGCGATTGTGGTCTTACCAACTCCAGCCGCCCCTATGAGGAGTATGCTGCGTCTGAACTTTGGTTTCTTAGGTTGTCTTTTGTAAAACTGGCCCGCCCATGACGAAAACGACTCTGGGTCCAGACACAGCTCGATGTGCTTTCCGATGCGCCCGATCTGATAATCCGCGTCGACTATGTCTTCTGCTAGCGAATTGAATCTGTCGTCGGGCAGAAAAATCACGTTCAAAAAATTAGGAGGGGTTTGCCTTGTCTCCATTCTCCTTTACCTCCGTTTTTGACAGCTGCACTTCGATTGTCTTTTCGTCCCCGTCCTGCCTGATCAGGTACAGTAACAGCGAGATCATGGCTTGCACCAAAACCTCCTTGCTTATGGTGTAACCCATTTCTGTTGCAGCCTTCAGCAGCGTGTCGGCAAACTCAGTGACTATGTCATCCAACGTCCTAGATTCATTGTCCTGATTGTCGCTCTCCTCTTGCATCGCAAACGGCCTTTCCAGCGCTTGGACCTCCTTGCCGTCGTAGACAAGTCTGGTGACTACCCTTAGCTCTCGGACCGATTCCGTCTCAATCATATTCTATCTCCGTCCATTCGAGACCAATTAGCGGGGTGTTGTGCCTGCCCTTGTTCACGATTCTTCTCTTGTCAGGTATGACGGTCTGGTCGAAAATGGGCTTCCAGCCGACTTGATCGAAGATCTCGTCGGACTCTGGGGTTCTTGCGAACTTTGTGGCCTTGATTGACAGCTTGGGCATCAGAACCCCCTCCTGCCGTTGGCGTATCTTATCCTGAAAATCAGGTCGGCTATTCTTTTACCTGTGATTGTGCCGCCTACCGCCGTCGAGCCATCGCCTAGTATGCTGATCTCGAATTCTTCGACTCCCACAGTCTTGCTCTTTACGAGAAGGTAGCTGACGTCCCTCTCCAACCTGGCTTCGTCAAACTGGTCCTCGACCCCGTATTTGCGCGCAAAGCTTTTCGTTTTGCTCGCAATTATTGTCGTGATGTCGGAAACACTTCTTACCTCAGTTGAATTAACAACTACATCGATTGTCTCGGTTGCAGACATGACTAACGTTAGACTGCAACTGATATAGAATGTGAATTACAACTTTCGCCAGTTGTAAAAGCTCTTAAAGATGAAAAACTTTCATTAATTGAAAACCTTTCAACGGTTTTCTGGTGATCAAATCTCCGATTACTATGCAAAACACAAGAACATCTTGGTTTTACATAGCTACCATTATCTATATCCTACCAAAAGAATGGAGATAAAGTTTCCTGAAAAGTATGCAAGGGATGTTGCACTTGAGATTGAAAAAAGAAATTGGCCGCATTTGATTGTGAAGGAATCTCCAAAATATCGTCATTACAAACGATTGACTACCAGATATGATGCAAAATGGATTCTAGATTTGCATTCAAACGATGCACATTACCTTATGCCAAAGAAAACAGAATATCTTGCAATGTTATTTTGTGGAACAGGAAAAAAACAGCAGTGGCCAAAGTCTTTTTACATCTTACAAAATTGGAAAGTTAAACAATTCCCAAATCAAAATGTGGATATTGATTTGGCTGGAAGAAATAGGCCTAAAAATTTAATCGGCGTAGAACTATTTTCACAAAACAAATATTCAGATTCCATAGAATTTCTCAAGAACCTTACACAATATCTCTATCTCTCTTCTATCTAAATCATCTAAGAGACCATTCCGGCCTAATTCATTGTAGATTTTTAATTCGTTACTTAAAACATTGAGTGTATTCTGATTGAATCTGCCTTCTCCCCTTTGTTCATCATAATCAACACTCTCTACAGGATCAAACAGGGGTGGGCCATATTTCTTCAGTAAACCAAATGTCTCATGTGTAGTACTAGGTAGATGATTTCCCTTTTTGTATACCGTCTTAGCCCTAATTATAGGAGAAGCAGAAAATCCACCCTTCTCAATCCCGATAACTAACATCGTGATAATTATAGAACGAATGCCGCGTTTGCCAATTTTTAATATATTAAGCTGATTTGTAAGTTCTTCTTTGATCATCCAAAGAGGTTTCTTTTTCGCTTTATTCACACAATCATAGATGTTCTTTGAGAAATTTTAAACAACAATTAGAGTATTCACTAGAATATTGGCAAGCATTAATCCGGAATCGAAGGCAAAGGTTCTTCTAATTTTATCCAAGAAGGATTTGAGGGGCACTGCCCTACAAAATGATCTCAACAGGCATTTCAAAATGTCCATGGCGACATATGTCAAAGTAAGAAATGAACTAATAAAAAATAAGCAAATCGTTATTGTAAAAGTAAAACCTCAAGGCAAAAATTACTTGTACAAAATTACAAAAAAAGGCGAATACTGGCTTGCTGACTTTAAAAAACAAACTGAATCGTTAAATAAATTTAGTATCAAAAGAAGATTTCCTTTTACTTTTTCATCCAAAAATATGGAAAAACCCGGCTCTGTTGAGCTAGAACTTTTCTCATCCGCTGGTACGAGTAAAGAGACATTAAGAAACATGGAATCTCTAGCTCGCAGTCCGGAACTGAACAATCTTATTTTACGCTTAATGTATGATTCGATAAACATATCTAAGAAGCGTGATTCTAATCATGATGATCAATACAGTGTAGACACGGGTTTATTGATTAATGTGAAAAGCAAGATTCCAAAAAAAATGATGAGCACATTACATTTTGTTGAAAAGTTTGAAGAATTAGAAAAAAGATGGTATACAGAACGAGATTTAATATTTGAGATGTTTTTTAAACGTGCTATTACAAATAGACGAATTTTGGAACTATTATGTTCTATCGATTTTTTTTGTAGTAGGCCAGAAGCATTAATGGAATGTTTTTTTATTAGCGGCGGAATTGTATCTGACAAAAATCGTCCTTTGTTTTCCAAATTGATAAGGGAGGAATATCAATCCGACCCTGCTGTCTATGGACCAGTGCTGGCATACCCATTAAGTTTATTTCTTTTTTCCAAGTTTAAATGGCCGCTTCTGGATCCAACGATTAGAAAACAAGTAATAAAAACTTGGCTTAAATGGGTAAAAAAAATAGCCAAGCGGTACACAAGCATATCCTTACTATATCCAGAAAATCTCTATGAAAAGTATCCTCGTTATCAACCAGATTATAGAATTAAAGTAGGAAAACGAATATTCGATTTTTCAAAATACAAATTTCTAGTTGAATATATCAATGATTCAAAGAATTCAGAGGTAATAAAATGGATAAACCAAACGATTCAAGAATCTGAGAACAAATCATGGTTTAGAAATCACTATCATCTTAGACCATGGGAGATTGCAGCAGGTGTACCAAAAATATACAGTCGTACCAATAGACATGATTCTTACAACAGCTCATTGATTGATTATGAAACTTTTGATACAGACGCTACACTCGATATGGTTAATTTTTTATCTCTTCTGTTATACGGCCAGAACCCAAATCCAAAACTTAAGACATTGGAGCTTGTTTTTCTTAAGAAGGTATTTTTGGAACGCTATTCTGGCGTATCTGATTCCGAATGGTTTAATGTTTGGCCATTCCTAGACAGTTTGAAAAAATCAACAATTATTCATGAATCATTCTTAATAAAACCGCTACAAGAATTATATGATAAATGGAATTTTTCTAAAAAATCCAACATTACCTACAATTTTGGATTAATAATTAAAATCTATTTTGGATTAATCAAAAGAAGAAGCGAATTTACGCTATCACAAAAAACTAGAAACAATTTGCGAAATAAAATCATAGACATTGTCAACGAAACTGTTTTTGAATAATCTAGTTTAAATCACAATCTCGTATTTCTTCCATCTGATTATTTGATTACCGCATAGATTCCGGTCTTGTTGACATAGTGGATTCCCTTTGAATAGACCACATCAATATCTCCGTCCACCTGCGTGTAGATCTGCCCATCTGTCTTCTTCGCATAAGTCCACGCCTTTTTCGCGTCCTGAAAGATCCTGAAGGTCTTGTAGCGTCCCATCTGGTCGCAAGTCATCTCGTCCGGGTATTCTATCTTGTTTTTTCTAGACGATCTCATACTTCTTCCATCTCCCCGAGCTGATCTCTCTAACGAGATCCAACTCTACCAGTCTCTGCATGTAGTTACGGTACGATCTTTCTATGATGGTCGGCTTAGTTGATTTCCTGCACTCTTCCAACAATTCCCCAGAACCCATAGTGCCGCGCTTTTTCAAAATCTCGTAGATTGTCCTCTGATAGTCATTAAGCTTTCCGAGAAGATACGACAGCCTGTACTTTCTTGCGCACCTTGCGGCTGCCTTGATTTCCTCGATCGTTATGACTTCAAGGTCTTTTAACTCGGCTTCTTTTGCAGCCATCTTCAGCGTCTGAAGCCCGACTCTTGCATCTCCGTTGGACATTCTGGAGGCGATGGACAAGAGATCCTCTGAGATGGAGGCCGGTCTCATCCCGTATGATACACGCTCCTTCAGTATGCGGAAAATATCGTCCCTTGTATATGGTTTGAATTCGACTTCGTCTAGGAACAGACCTGACTTTATTCTGTGGTCGATATCTGAAAGCGCGAAAGCCTGATTTGAGATGAGGACAAGACCGCGGCAGTTCGAACTCCTTGCAAGATCGTACAAAATGTCACAGTCTTTCATATGGTCGGACTCGTCTAGACAGACGATGACTTTCTTCGGAGATTTTTCGAATTTCTTGATCAGCTCGCTAGTCGATTCCTTTCCATGAACCGCATAACCCATCTGCAACAGGACCTCCTCGATTATCTTGTGCGATGTCCTCTTGGACCAACAGTTCACGTAGACCGAGACCCTCTGGAAGTTTTCCTTGAGCAGCCATTTTGTCACAAGCGTCTTTCCCACACCCGGAGAGCCAAATATGTAGAGACTTTTAATGGACTTGCCGGTCACTGCGGGCCTGAGGCATTTGGCAATTTGCTCTACCTGTCCTTCCCTCCCAACCAGCCTCTCAGGGAAGAATGTCTCATCGAACACCGACTCGTCAAGAAGAATAGGCTTTACCATTCTTGCTAAACTGGATTCAGAAAGCTTAAGCTTTGCGAGTGTGGTTTTCCGCTAGAAAATTTGTTTTCTTGAAAATAGCTATTGCAGAATAGCTAAGCATTTCTTAAGCAAAAGACAGAATTTTCACTGAGAGCACCTGACTTGACTTGTTAGTCTTTGTTAAAGACTGACACGACGAGTCGTCTGCTCAAATGGAAAAAATTCCACAAGAGCACCAAACCGATTCGAGCAGTCGTTGTTGAGGACTACGAGAACGGGTTGAACGCTCTAAAAACCGCCTAGCGGCAGGGTAGCGGAAAGTCACAGACGCAGGGTGGAATATCCCGGAAAACAATGGTGATGGCATGAGCAGGGCTGCAGAGATGTATCCGTTGAGGAGATACGTGGAGCTCGAGCTGGAGAAGATACGCAAGGACCCCCACAACGCGGAAATTATCGAAAAGTACTACTGGGCGAGGGTCGCGGACGGCATAAGCCTGGCGAGGATGTACAAGTGCCTCTGGACGGTCAGGAGGATCTCCAAGATGCTCGACAAGCCCTTTTCCGAGGCCACCAAGGACGACTTTGTCAGGGTCATCGCCGAGCTGGAGCAGTCTGGCTTTTCCGACTGGACCAGGATGGACTTCAAGGTGATCCTCAAGCACTTTTGGAGGTGGTTCAAGAACTGGGAGGACGGAACGCCCCCGGAGGTCCGCTGGATTAGGAGGCAGAAGAACCCGCAGAGCAAGAGGCCGATTCTGCCAAAGGATCTCCTGACAGCAGAGGAAAAGACTAGGTTGCTGAAGGCGACGGAGAACCCAAGAGACAGAGCCCTCCTTGAAGTTCTTTTCGAATCGGGTAGGAGACTCGGCGAGATACTCACCCTGAGGATCAGGGACATCGAGTTCGACGAGATGGGCGCCAAGCTCTTCGTCCACGGAAAGACCGGCCAGGACTTCGTCAGGATAATCGCCTCGACTCCGGCCCTGTCGATATGGCTCGACAACCACGCACTATCGGAAAACCCAGATTCGCCGGTCTGGATAGGGCTCGGGTGGGCCAACAGGACCAAGCAGTTGTCCTACGGCGCCGCATGGTCCCTCCTCAAGAAGATAGCGACAAGGGCTGGGATCAACAAGAGGACTTTCTTCTACCTGATGAGGCACACAAGGGTCGACGAGACGCAGGGCATCCTCACAGAACCTCAGCAGTGCATGATGTTCGGATGGAAGTTTGGATCCCACATGCCGGCGATTTACATGAAGAGATACGGAAAACACATCGACAACGCCCAGGCCATCATGAACGGCAGGGTTCCGAAGGCGAAGCCTCTCGACGTCGCCAAGCCGAGGGTCTGCATCAGGTGCAAGTTCGACAACTCGCCGGTCTCCAAGTTCTGCAACAGGTGCGGCGCGCTACTGGATATCAACATGTCCACGGATCTGGACCAGAAGAAAACGATGTTGGACAAGATGCTCTACGGGATCGCGGCGGAGCCGGAGAAATTTGAGGAGTTGAGGGAGGCGCTGGTCAGAATATGTAAGAATTCTAAAGATATGGAAACCAATCGCTAGAGCTTAATACTCTAAAACGCAATGGTCTGTATGTTTCGTTGGCATTGGTCCTCCAACTACACATTCCCGGAAAGGTACGATGAAACCGGTATTGATGATAGAATAATTGAGTTCGCAAAGAAGGGGAACAAAACTAGTCTTGATATTTTGGATGTGGGTTGCTCTAACGGCATCGCTGCAAAGTGTATGAAAAGTAGGTTGAAGGAAAAGGGGCTTACTGTAACAATTACTGGAATTGACAGGTCACGTAAAATGGAAAAGGAGGCCCGCCAGAACTTGGACAAATTCATCCCAGGCAACGTTCTAGAAATCGACGCAAAACCCGAGTTCGACATGGTGATTTGCAGCAAAATGGTGCTTTTCGTTGGTCACAAGCTCAGATCTGAGATAATTTCAAAATGTGCAAGATTTCTGAGAGATAATGGAGGTCTTGTTACCGACGCAAACCGTTACGAGGTCACGACAGCGATTCAAGATCTAAAAATATGGATAAACGACTACAAGAAAGTTTTCCCATTAATTCGAAAGGGTCCAATCAAGTTCTTCAAAGGCATCCGAGGAATACAGATCGAGAGACTGAAGAGGAAAATGTTCCTGATAGATGGAAAGGAAAGAGTTGAGAAATATGCAAATGAAATAATCGAGGGATACAACAGACTAAGCTTATTTCAAAAGTTCAATGTAATGACCGAAAATTTGCAACATAGGGCGAGTGGGTTTTTAAACAGGAAACCAGTTCGAAAGAAAAAGATGTGGAAATGACTAAAATTTTTAGGATTAAATTCTAGCGGAAAAACACACACACAACCTAGATTGTATACATTTTACAGAATGTACTGAATGCGCGGGTTCTGCACCAGATGCAAGGAGTACCGGGGGGACGGGGAGGAGTGGGGGATCCACTTCTGGGAGAACTTCCCGATGTGCGACAAGTGCGGAGCCTACGTCAATCTGGAGGACGAGTAGATGGACAAAGATTTCGAAGTCGTCACGCTGTCGTGTGGTCATGTAGTCAATCAGTACAACGGACTCGGGGTGTGCTACGGCTGCGGCAAGAAGACCTGCGGAAAGTGCCTCCAGCTCGTAGTCGACGAGTTGCTCTGCCCCAAGTGTTTTGCAGAACGCGTCAGGCCGGTGAGCGGATGAACGAGCTGTGGCAGTGCAACGTCTGCAAGTCCCTCATTCCAAGAGACCAGATTGACGGCCAGTGCAGAATCTGCAAGGAGAGCACGTGCAACCACTGCAAGCGAATCTGTGACAAGTGCCAGCAGGTCTGCTGCATGCTGCATCTGGAGTCAAAGATAGTCATGCGCCAGCAGCAGCCGTACGTGCACAAGCTATGCCAGGTTTGCGGGAGAATGTGGTGATGTCGAACTGGTACTGCCTTTGCGGCAACTTCGTGCGCGACAGGCGATTCTGTCCGCGCTGCAAGCTGATGAGGTTCAAGCTCGAAAACTCTCCAATCCTGGACTACTGGGGACTGAACGTGGGCGAGGTGTCAAACGGCCTTCCGTTCAACTTTCCGGTAAACTACCTGACAAGCCACACGTTGATCACAGGGCAGACCGGAACGGGCAAGACAAGGTTTGCGATGAATCTTGCGGTAAAGGCGGAGAATCATGTCTCGGTCCAGAAAATCAAGCTTCTCGTAATCGACGTCGAGGGAGAATGGAAGAACATAATTCCGAATCTCAGGGGCGGCGCGGAATATTTTGCGGTTGACAGGAACCTGAAAATCAATCCCTTCGACCTTGGTGACCCTGGGTTGATAAGGGAGTTGATGAGGGAAACCGTCTTCAAGGGAATCGAGAAGGAGTATGTGGATCTCTCGGCCCAGATGAACTTTGTCTTACAGGAGACAATCAGCGAAAGCAAGAACATGGAGGATCTGATCAGAAACATAAAATCGTACGACAGGCAGAAGCTGACTGCACTTGACAAGACAAAGACCGCCCTTCTTGTCAGACTCGACCCGTTCATGCGCTCCCCACTGAAGGAAATCTTCCTTTGCAAAAAATCGAATCCAGACTTTTCCAAGCTTGACGATCAGAACATCATAATCGACCTGCACGCACTTGACTCTCTCGTTGCATACGGCAGCGAGCTGCGACTCATCTACAACACGATCACGACCTACTATCTTAGAAAAATGCTGAATCGTGGGACCTGCGACTGGGTCTCCAACATCTTTGTTGCAGACGAGGCCCAGTTGCTGGTGCCTAAGATTCTCCATAAAATTGTCGTGACCGAGTCCTGGCCGGCTACCGAGTTCGCAACCAGATTGAGAAAGAGGGGGTGCGGCTTGGTCTTGATAACGCAATCACCTTCTAACATAGAAAAAGACATCATCAAAAACACCGCCACAAAGGTATCCTTCAGGCTTCAGCACCAGGAGGACATCAAGATCATAGCCGAGGCTGCTGGTTTCTTCGACGCCGTGGAGTTCGAGTACCTTGCAGACCGTTTTGTGAGGCTGGCAAGAAAGACCGCCATAGTCTGCACATCCGGCCACGAGCCATTTCTTGTTACGGCTGCAGACTTTGAGCCGTCCATCTTTAACAAGATTCCCGACATGCTGGAGGAAGAGCCCATTGAGTCCAGTGAAGAACCAGACGAGGAAAAATTCCTTGAAAGCATAGAGAAAGAGCAGTTCCTATCCGTGGCTGAAAGGCGCGTCAAACTCGGCTGGAACAACGCGAGATATGCCAAGACTGTTGACAGCCTCTTGAAGAAGAAGAGAATCGAAAGAATGAAGGTCAGGATGGGCAAGGGCTCGCCAAAGATACTCTACCAGAGGCCCGGCAAAGTGCCGTCTGTCAAGCACGAATACTATGTCAGCTGGATTGCGGATTGTCTAAAAGCAAGGGGGCTCAACTACAAGAAGAATTTGGAAGGGCCGGACATCGAGATTCCAGATATGAGGACGGCAATAGAAGTTGAGCTTGGCAAGTCAAACATGTACGGCAACATACGCTCTGACTCTCAGAAATTCGATACCGTGATTGTCTGTTCGGATCAGAAGAAGGTGCTTGAGGCTCTGTCTGGCGAAATAAAGGATCCAAAGATTTTGTTTGTGCAAATCCGGGATTTTCCAGCCGTCTTTGAAAAGATGTCGGCTTGAAAGGAATTGGGGGACTGATGATTATAGGGACTAGAACCTGTAAAAGATGCCCGTCCTCTTGAGCATGCGTCCGGCAAGGGCGCTCATGCCTACCACTCCCCCCATCATCAGCATCGCATCAAGAAGTGGATACGGAGTAAATGGAACTGGATTGCCATCATCTATGGTCATTTGATGGTACAGATCAACAGCCTTCTGGGCAGACTCGTTAAGCTCAGCATACTTGGGCAACGCCTCCCTGCAGGTCTGGGTTATGAAATGCTTGAGGTGGAGGTAGGATTCACCAACATTTTTCTCATGAAGGGGAGCGTTATAAAAAGCTTGCGCCCATCCAGATATCTTGTCTTGGCTGGAGCCTTCCGGGAGGACCCCGTTTATGATTCTGGTATGATCCATAATAAAAAGCTTTGCCGCGGCCAAATCCTCCCCGCAACTGGGATCTTTCCCGATGAACCTACTCAGCGGGGCCCATACGGCAGCCTCTGCCATAACAGAGGCATCAGACACCCCTGCATCTGTATCACCGTCTGCCAGCGCCTTCTGCGGGTAAAAAGGCAAAGCAAGTGACATGGTGAGAATAGTAATTACACATATCTGTGAAAGCCAAGACCCTGCCCGCAACAGACGCAGTACGGGCCGCAAAAAGATAAACTTTCCTAGCGGAAAGCCACAGCCGCAAAGTACTAGCTCTGAAATAACCGTATGCGTTAAATGCCCAACGTAGATTTGCAGGCAAGAGCCCCAAAATACACCGGATACATAA
>JAWCRP010000006.1:0-25342 GCA_038869175.1 Candidatus Nitrosotenuis sp.
CATACAAATTCTGAGGTAAAAGCAACATATCCGACTAGTAGAAAACTAACCGTAATTTAGTAAAATCTGAAAGAAAACCCTTTTAATTATTCGGCCTTGGGTTTTGACAACTTGAGTTTTTTTGGGAGGTAGATATAGCTGACCAGAACTGCAAGTCCGACTGCGCCAGACATTATAACATAAAAGAAGATGTAACCAAATGGGTTTTGTGTACTCATGTTGAACGTGTGTGTGATTATTCTGCCATCTGGATCATATAGATCCACTCGAAAGATATGGTTCCCTGATCTTTTGAAGGCATAGTCAAATTCCCAATAACCTCCCTCAATTGTTTGTGGAGGTATGCCGTCTACCTGCTTGCCATCAAAGAATATTCTTATTCCTACTTTGAAACTCTTAACATCCTTCAAATCAAGATCTGTGACATGCATCAGGATCTTGGCTGTCTGGTTGGTAGTGGGAATTTCTGGGTCTGTTGCAATCTGAATCCTGTTGTTTCCGATGGTGGATTCTGCTGAATTCAAAAGCGAGTGTGCACTTGCATAAGGCGTAGTTGAAACCAAAATGACTAAAAATGTAAAAAACGCAATCGGAATTAATTTAGAAAAAAAAGGAGCGAGAAATGAAGACAGAAGCAGCATGTTGGGTTACTCTCGCTCTGATAATGCGTCATTGATTTATGTAGTTAAGGATACTGGTACGATTAGCTAATACAACTATCATTAATATAGAATTTTAGCTAACTGTATTTGTGAGCATTCTAACTGTAGCTTTTTTTCTTGTAATCATTGCAAGCTTGATTGGGTCTTCATACGCTGCGGCAGAATCCTACGATGTCGTAATCCCAAAAGGTGCCGGTAACCCATCGTTTGATCCGCAGTTCAAAAAGGACCTTTTATCAGATCAGTGGTATTTGCCAACCAAGCTTGTAATCTCCTTAAATGACACAGTCAGATGGACGAACCAAGATCAGGAAAAACACTCTGTGACAAGCGGTGAGTCAACTGGGAGAGCAGGGATTTCTGGTGAACGTGGAAAACCAGACGGAAAGTTCGATAGCGGTCTGTTTGGAATGGACGAGAGCTGGTCATACACCTTCGCAGAATATGGAACATTTCCTTACTTCTGCTCTATTCATCCTTGGATGTATGGCATTGTTGTAGTTCAAGGGACACCAAACTATCCTCAGGATGGGGAAGGAAACCGAGTTACATTGCCAGTCATGACGATAAGCTCTGATAGAAAATATCACAATGGGCTTTACTGGGATCCGCCTGTCCTTAAAACTGGAGAACAGGTATTGTTTACGCTTGATTTTTTTGATAAGACAGGTGTTAACAAACTTCATTACGTGACATATGACTTTGTTATCATTCAAAATGGAAAGGTAATTCACCAGTCTAATGGCTTTTCGGAAAATGGAAGCGATTTGAAGTATTTTGTTTTCACAGAACCGGGTCCTGTAAAAATACGATTTGAGAACATAGGGGGAGACAAGTTCAGCATTTCAGAATTTAGTACGATCGTATATGAGGGGGACTCGGAGGCACAAGCAGATGCAATAATATCAAAAAACAAGGGGGAGCCATACATATACCAAGGTAGCTTGTGGTTGATACTTGCAGCCCCTGGTATTTTAGCAATAGGGGTAATATGGACATTAAAGAAAAAGCGCTAGTTTTTTTTTGTGATCATCTTATTCTTCTGAATTTCTTTCTCATTATTTGATTATAGATAGAGTTTCTTGGATGCACACGTAGTTTGTAACCACAGCAGGGACAATGCCTGCCATCCCAATTTACAAATATTTGACAGAATTTGCATCTTTTCTGGCCTGACGCATACCTGCCCACCCTCACCGGCTTTAATGCTCTATATCTTTGACAAATATCTCTGCAAGCCATGGCGTTTTCAGTTTTTAATATTTAGATTACCCAATAACGGTGTATAATACAATGCGCTATTGGTACTAGTTTCACTTGGGTTTATAAAAAAAGTGGTACAATTCTAAATATCTACCAGTTTGGTTAAATCAGCAATAAGATCAAACAAACCATGGAAGAATCTGATATAAATTCAGATGAATCAAGACCAAAGAAGAAAAGATGGTCATTTTTTAAGAAGCTGAAAAAAGCTAACTGATGCTGGCACATATGCAAAAAAGAATTTTGTTTTTTCTTATTTTTATGGGAGTCTCAGCCGTTAGTTTTCTGATCGGCTCTGAAATAAGACCTGATGCCAAGGATGCTGCAGATTATGTTGAAAAATTTAACAAATTGGTGGACGGTCTGAAGGATGGAAATTTTGCCCTCGGGATTTTTTTTCACAATGTAAAGATTGCTCTACCGATGTTTCTACCAGGATTGGGTGTGGGGTGGGGGATCTTTGCTGCATTCTCAACTGGACTAGCAATAGCCGCTTTTTTTGTAAATGAACCAACGCTGGCTCAAATACCTCCATTTACCGTTCTCATCACCCCATTTGGAGCCATGGAAATAGTTGCATATTCCATTGGAATGTCGCGGAGTTTTCTTTTGATTATAAAAATCATGAAAAAGACATTGACTAAACAGGATGTGAAATTTACCATTATCGAAATCGGCATGGCGGCAGGATTGCTGTTAGCAGCTGCCTTTGTTGAAGCCTTTATGATAGAGTCAGCAGGCATGCAACCAAAGATAAAATTCGAAAGAATCCAGTGAAAATAAACAAAACTGTTTTGTGTTTGTACCATAACAATCAGAATTTTTATCCTACTTGTAGAGATGCATGGCAATGAACAAGCTAATTGTCTGCTCAATTCTGACCGCATTCGCGTTGATAGTGGCAATTCCATCTGCTTTTGCAGATCATGCAAAGGTTGAAGTGAGCATTCCTGCAGGCGCAGCCTCGCCAGGCTGCGAGACAACCAACGAATGCTTCGTTCCAGCCAAAGTAACAGTAGACGTTGGCGGCGAGATAACGTGGTCAAATGATGACAGTGCAGCCCATACTGTAACAAGCGGAACCTTGGATGGCGGCCCAGATGGGAAATTTGACAGCAGCCTTTTCATGGCAGGAAAAACATTCTCACAAAAATTTGAGGAAACAGGCGAGTTTCCGTACTTTTGTGCGGTGCACCCATGGATGACAGGAACTGTCATAGTTCAGGAAGCAGGCGCAGAAGAAGCCGAAGAAACCGAGGAACATGAAGAAAGTGAAAGCTATGCAACTGCCGCATCATCCGACGGATCAATACTGGTAAAAGTGGGATCTGGGAAACCGACAACTGGTGAAGAACTTGCCCTAACAGTCGAGTTCGAAGGAACCGACGCAACTCCGATTGAACACGTCAATTACGACATCAGTGCAACACAGGATGGCGTCGAAGTCCTCAATGAAGCAGGATGGCACACCATGAATGGGATGGATGAATTCACAACAGCTGCACTAAGTTCTGACAGCCCAGTCAACGTCCAAGTGACAATACTTGGATTAGGACCAGAGGGTGAAGAAGCAGGGTGGACAGGTCCAAAGGGAGACGTAATCAAAGTGCAAGTCGTTCCGGAATTTGGCCAAGTCGCAGCTATGGTTCTTGCAGCTTCGATAGTGAGCATCGTTGCAGTAACAGCAAAATCTAAAGTAATTCCAAGACTTTAGAATCCTACTTTCTTTTTAGCATAGAAATGACAGCAAGAATCACGCCCGCTGTGCCTATGGCAATTCCAAAAACACCCGAGTCATAGGTTCTAGAAAGATCAATGTTTGCAGGTGCTTGTACATTTCCAATCTTTGCTTTGACATCTGCCATGTCTCTTTGTAGGACAGACAAGGCGTTTTTTATGGCATCCGTGTCTTGGCCAGATGAGGAACCAGATGGCGGAAATGCAAGAAGATCAATGCTCTCGACATCTTCTATAGTGACTTGCTCATTTACCGGAATTCCTTCGAGAGTGCCTTTTAGTACTATTGTCAGCGAACCTGTTTTTGTTGGAATTATTTTTGCGTAATAGTTTCCTACTTTGATGTCAGACAAGATGTCCAGTTGTTTAGTCAGGCCTCCGGATTTGACTTCGGCTTCTAGGTTCTTGAACGCATTTGTTACTCCAGACTTGACGCCGTTTCCTTCATCAACAGTTACTGAAAAAAAGACAGCGTTTTGTTGTCCAGCGAGTGGAGGTTCGTCTTTCCACCCCACTTCAATTTCATATTGCTCAACTGTAACTGTCTTGTGTGCAAATGCGGGTACAAACCACATCATCAGAGAAACCGTTACAAGAAAAACTGTAAAAATTATCCTCATGCCGTCGCTATTCACTGTGACATTATTATCCTTATGGAAACTGGTACAATGATAAAACATTATGGATTGTTTAAATTAAGAATTGGTCAACTACCACCAATGAAAAGAATTCTGTTGTTTGTTTTTTTAATTTCTGTTCCCCTAGTTCAAAGCGCATACGCACATCCACTCATCGTTGATTCTAATCCGGTTCAATCATCAAATGTACCAACCGCAAACAAAGTGATCATATATTTTTCAGAATCTGTGGAGCTTGATTATAGCTACATCAAGGTTTTCGATAGCAATGGAGAGCAAGTAGACAACAAAGATACGAATTATTTTAAAGACGATACGGCACTGGTGGTCACAACCCCGCAATTGCAGCCAGGCATCTACACAGTATCAACTCAAGTTCTATCAAAAGTGGACGGTCACTTGGTGCCCTACTCCTTTGTGTTTGGGGTCGGAGCTGTGAGTCTGCCTACAAATGGACAACCACAAACTACGGAAGCCATTTATTTTCCGGAAGCAGGAGCGCGGTTTCCAGGACTCGTGGGTCAGGTCATAGTACTTGGATCTGTGATCTCATCACTTTTGATATGGAAAACGATACAAAGGAAAAATCTCATTAATGAGAATCTTTTAGTACAAAAACTCTATCATGGCAAGTTTTCTTCGGTAACAGGAGTAGGGTTGTTCCTTGTTTTTGCATCAAACGTTTTGATGTTGGTCATCCAGACAATACGGCTCGGCGTGCCTGCAATCAATGTGATGCAGACATCCTTCGGATCAGTATGGATTATCAGAATGGCGTTAACTGTGGTTTTGCTTGGCATATGGTTTCTATTTGAGAGTAGGTCCGAAATATCGTTCAAAAAACAGGTTTTGCTGTTGGGCCTATCCCTTGCGTTGATAGGAACAACCTCCATGATAGGTCACGGTGCAGCATCTGAGCAGACTTTGGCAATCGCAATAGACTATGTCCATAACCTGCTTGCGTCGGTTTGGATTGGCGGAGTTATCTTTTTTGCATTTGTTTTGATGCCTGTATTTTCTACCCTACAGGGGGACAAAAAAGACCTACTTGCTCTGATTACGATACCTAAATTCTCTTCAATGATCCTAATTGGCCTTGGAATCCTCATAGTCACAGGCCCTACTTTGCTCTGGTTTTTAGAGGATGATGTTGCTCTGCTTTCTCAATCTCAGTATGGCTTTCTTATAATTGCAAAAATCGCAATTGGTGCTGCTATGGTAGGGCTTGGCTTCTATAACCAATTCAAAATTCAAAGAACAGCACAAAAAAACCTACAAAGTAAGGACATCGCAGTTTACAAAAAACTACACAAGTCATTAAGAATCGAAGTTGTTCTTGGCATGCTGCTTTTGGGCACTGTAGCCCTTTTGACAAACGCCTCGCTTCCCACCAGTCAAATTCAGCAAGCTACGGCTCAGCAGAACGACTATGTTTTCAGAACAACAGAATTTGCAGAAGATGCCATGTTCGAAGTAGACATACAACCACTCACAAGCGGTGCTAACACAATAAATGTCTCAGTGCTTGGCATTGATGGTAACCCCTTGAATGGTCTTGAGGATCTCAAAGTTAAGGTTTCCAATCCACAAAGAAACATAGCGCCAATAGACGTCACAATGATAAAAACTGATGATTCAACAAAATATGAAGGCGAACTTACCTTTGGATTCTCTGGAATGTGGAACGTTGAGGTGGAGGCAATACGAACGGAGGGCACAAATCAAGGAGCTAGCTTTTCTGTTTTTGCAAAGCCGCGACTGACTCAACTAAATTTTGATGTGACAGAATATACGTTCCCTGTAAATGGTACTGCGCCGCTCTATCCGGTGTTTGATGGGAAAGAGACCCTCTGGATCAGCGATACCTCAAAGCCGCGATTGTGGAAATTTTCTCTTAGTGACAAACAGTTCAGATCATACGAGTTTGAAGGCAAAACATCGGTCTTTCTAAAAATAGACGATGATGGCAAGGTCTGGTTTACAGACTCGCCAGAAAGCAAAATAGGATACTTTGTTCCAGAAACTGAGCAATTCAGAATCATTCCTATGCCCTTTAAAACAATCCCAATTGCGTTGGAAACAGATCTGGAAGGAAACATATGGGTTGCGCTAGTAGATAGGAACTCGCTTTTAAAATACAATCCAAACTCTGAACAATTCCAAGAGTATGAGATCCCTACAAAGCCAGCAGGTCCTGTAGCCCTAAAACGGGATCAGAACGGGAACATCTGGATTGCCGAATCTCAGGGAGGCAAAATTGGCGTGATAGAACCACAGTCTGGAAAAATAAGAGAATTTGCGCCAGAGCAGCCGTTAAGAGAACCATTCACTTTGTATGTAGACAGGGAACAAAATCTTTGGATATCCGAGCATACAGGCCTAAACATAGTAAAGTTTAATCCGGTTTTTGAGACGTTTGAGCGAGTCCAAGTCTCTGATCCAAACTCCCTTCCATTTGGCCTTGTAGAAGACAAATACAACAACATCTGGATTGCACAGCACACCCTAGACAAGCTTGGTGTCTATGATCCGTACAAGGAAGACTTTGTTGAGCTCGATATACCATCAAGTGTGACGTTTACCCAATTTCTCACATCAGATGACTCTGGCGATATCTGGTTTGTAGAGCAAAGAGGGGCGGGAAAACAAGGTGGTAAATTGGGAAATGTTGCGATATCGGAGGTTCCTTCGCTTGGTGTTGCATCAAAACAAAGTCTTCAGCAGTTTAGGTACTCTGAGATTACAGCGCCGTTTCTTACCGTCGGCATTGTAGCGACATCGTTGTTGTTTATCAAAAGTATGCGGGACAAAAGAACTTTGGATTCGCTGATCGAATAATCCTTAACGCTTCTTATTTTGTTTTTAGAAATTTTTCATTTAAGAAATCTTATCTTGAAATGCTCACATAAAACCCGATCTCCGTATTTTTGCAAAATAATGATCGTAAACATTACACCGTATCCGGAAATACGTTTTTGTATCCTTGTAAAAATTTCATTCTAATGGCAAACGACCCATATGCCATGAAGCTTCTGTGGTTTGTATTTGCTGCATCAAGAGGCGGTGCAAATAGACTGAAAATAGTATCTTTACTAAAAAACAAACCTCTAAACGCAAATCAGCTTGCCAAAGAACTCGGATTAGATTATAAGGCTATTTTGCATCATATTGGTGTTCTTGCAAAAAATAACATAATCACAAGTGTTGGAGAAAAATATAACGTAACTTATTTTGTATCTAGCTTTTTGGAGATTAACATTGATTCATTCAACGAAATAGCAGAAAAACTGGAAAAAAGTAAATAAGCCAATTAGGGGAGATTTTTTCTAAATGGAGTCACCTGCTGCAGTTTTGTCTGGCGTTTCAATTGCCAATATGATAGTGCTTGGAATTTTGATGTACATATTTGGTAAGATGTATGCAAGCACGAAAGCACGTCTCACACTTGGCATGATTGTGTTTTCAGTCTTGTTATTTTTGCAAAATACTATTGGTGCTTACGCATATTTTGCAATGTCACAGTTATTTTTGCCTGAAATATTTCCATATTTGCTTGGCGTACACATCGCAGAGCTTGCAGGACTCTTGATCTTTTTAAAAATTACGATGGATTAAACTGCTTGCCGTCATGTCTTGGAGGACGGTTTCAGCCTCAATCATCTACACTTCCAATAATTGTAAACTTGACTGCTGTAGAATCTTTCTCTATAGATAGAGAATGAATTATCTATTATTGTTAGATTAATTTGCAGGTCGTTCTTGCAACGTGACGTATACGTCTATTATCTCGTTGTTTCTGTTAATTGTAAGCTGTACCTTGTTACCTATTTCCTTATTGTCAGATATGTAAAGAATCAAATCATCCATTCCTCTCACGGATCTACCATCTATCGAAATTATGATGTCGCCACTTTTTGCCTCCCCATTCGCATTAAATGTTGCCTCAAGGATTCCTGCTCTGTCAGCTGGGCCATCCTTGATCACCTTGGAAACAAAGATGCCCTTGTAGTTCTTTGGCACCCCAAGGCTTTTTGATATGTCAGGAGTCATGTTAGTTCCTGCTATTCCAAGCCATGGATGTGCATACTTGCCATTTTTGATCAATTCTGGAACGACCTTTTTTACAGTGTTTGATGGAACGGCAAATCCGATTCCTGAAAATTCACCAGTCATTGACTGGATGGCTGTGTTTATTCCGATGATCCCTCCGTCCATGTTCAGTAACGGCCCACCAGAGTTACCTGGGTTTATTGCCGCATCTGTCTGTATCACGTTGGGAATCGAAAATCCCGATTCTTGGGTTGGCAACAGCCTGCCCTTTTGACTTATTATGCCAGTTGTCATGGTGTCGCTCAAACCGTAAGGGTTACCAATCGCAACTACTTGTTGGCCTACTTCAAGCTGAGAGGAATCTCCCAGTGACAACGGAACCAAGTCTTCGTCTGAAAAATCGTCAGTTATTTGCAAAACTGCGATGTCGTTGAACTTGTCAGAACCAATTACTTTTACAGAGTATGTGTTTCCGTCAACAAACGTGACTGTTATGTCATCTGCGTTCTCCACTACGTGATTGTTTGTGATTATGCGTCCATCTTTGTCATATACGAACCCTGAACCGAGTCTAGAGGATTGTCTCTCCATCGGATCGCCGTTGATTGTTATGAACTGGTTTTTCTCCGAAACCTTACTTGTTATTTGAACAACTGAATTTTCGACTCTTTTGAACAAAATTGTCAGCTGGTTTTTGGAAGTAACAGAATCTGGTGGCTTGCTTTCAGGTTTTGGAATTTCATTTATGGTCGGTGTTTTTTCTAGCTGTAAATCAGACTCGGATCTTGCAACAAAATGTCCCAAATCGACAAGCAGGTTTAATCCAAGAGTTATCAAAAGTATGCCGATTACGGACAAGAGAATTTTTTCTTTTTTGTTCAACCGTGTAACATTATTATCAAGAGCAAAATAAAAATTAAAACACCCATTAGCTGATTGTACCAGCATAATTATGGATTAAAAACATCGATTTCGAATTTACATTTTGTTATATGACAATTGAAAAGTATAGTAGTTGCGACACGGCCCTTTTTGATGTTTGATGGAGTGATCATTGTGTTTTATGATTCTTGAAAAGTCTTGCGTACATCTTACGTGAATTCAAAATGATTTTCTGCCCAGTATCGCATCAGGTATTGGAATACTAACGACTATACTTTTGCAAGGGGCGTGATGTTCCTGCTCTTTGCAAAGACCACGATGCCAACTATTGCGGTAACCAGTATAATGAGTGCAGCCGAACCGAATTCGGGAACAACCGTTGCAATTGTGTCCATCTTGGCCAGAATTTGGTCCACCTTCGCATCCACTTCCTCTTGTGGAGCATTGTTTTTCATCAAGTCACGCAACTCTTCTCTTAGCATCACTTCGACTTCTTCCATCAGCTCACCTTGGCCCGCATTGTCAAGGGGTGCTTCAAGAAACTCGTAATTATCTAGATATGCCTTTGTTGCAAGGCTTATTGCATTGTCTGTGTTACCGTTTGCGTACTCTGTCTTTACTTCCGCTAGCATCTCCCTTATGTTTTCGACATAAACGAGAAGATCCTTCTCCTCTCCGCTTTCCTCACCTAGTATCTCCTCAATTTCTTTGATGATGCCATTTGCTATCGTGGTGACCTGCTGTGGGTCTGCGCGCTTGTCATATGCATCCCAGAGGTCTTCGTAGAACTCGTCTATTTCTTCTGCCTCTTCTTGTGGGAGTTCTGGTTTTATCTCATCAAAGATCTGCTGTGATCTCCAAACAAAGGCCGAGCCGTCTTGAAATTCAGCCATTTCCTCGATGATACCATTTGCTACTGCCTCTTCATATTCAGCATATGAAGTCTCAAGTAGGTTTTTCATCAGCTTGAGCATAAAAGATGGGTCTTTGCTGAGATCCTCGCCGACAACCAAAGTTCGTGCTTCTTCCACTATGTCCCGTGCCTGATCAATTGCCATTTGCGCATCATCACGAGTCACATCCTTGCCTGTCTTTTGGCCTAGCTCCAAAAGTGCTTGTTTTACGGTTGAATCAAATTCCGGATTTGCTTCAACAAGTTCTGGCTTCATCAAATCATACAGCTCTGCAATCGGATGTGTTGCGTGAACCAGTGCAAGCTCTGCATTGTTATCGTCAAGGTTTCTCTCAATTGCCCAAAAATGACCAAGTGTTTCTTCAATCGAGCTTGCAAAACTAAGTTTTTCATCAGACTCTGCCCAGACAAATTGTGAAAAGGAAATTGCAAACATCAGCATGATAATAACAGAAGTCTTAATCATAATTGGATTTTCTTTGATCAGGGTTTAAAGCGATTGCAGGTTTTCATTTCTTATTCTATGCTAATAGAATGAGGTCAAAATCATGAAAATACACCAACGAATTTATGACAAAATAACTGTTAGCTGATTGTACCAGACTCGGAAAACTATAATAGATTCAAATGGAACATTTTTTGTGAAATCTCTTTTTATTTTGTTTTTATTGCCATTGCTACTATATCCAGCCTTTGCCCAGAGCTCCCAACAGTTGCCAACTGACAAAGGTACTCTCTTAGTTGATATCTCTACAGATCCGCCAGAGCCGTCCACTGGTAGTTTGACAAAATTAAAAATCAATTTCATAAACCCGACCACGAAAAAAACACAAGAACATGTTGACTACAAAGTGACTGTCACAAAGGGTGAAGAGCCAGTTTTTGGTCCAATACCACTGACTCACACCTCAGAGGGGACTGCTACGATCCCAGTCCAGTTCAGAGAAAACGGTGAACATAAAATAACTATCAATATTGAAGGAATCTTGTTCCAGCCCATTCCCCAAGAGACTGTCACTTTTACTACGGTGATCGGTAAGGCCGCCGCCCAGCCCATTGGCCAGCAGCAGAACCCGCAGGGAGGTGGATGTCTGATTGCCACTGCTACATATGGCTCTGAGCTTTCCCCCCAAGTCCAGCTTTTAAGAGAAGTTAGAGACAATGTGGTGTTTGACAGTACTTCAGGAAGGGCCTTCATGTCAGGATTCAACCAATTTTATTATTCTTTTAGCCCTACTGTAGCAGACTGGGAAAGGCAAAACCCGGCTTTTAAGGAGATGGTAAAAATCACAATCACACCAATGCTGTACACACTATCTGTACTCAACACAGTTGATGTTGACTCTGAACAAAAAATGCTAGGCTACGGCATAGGCATAATTCTTCTAAATGTTAGTGTGTATCTTGTAGCACCAGCAGTCATCATCATTCTCTTATATCGAGCCAGGATAAGAAGGCGCAAGGTCCATCAGACGGTATGAGGCAACGAAAGGCTAAGTTTCATGTCATTTGAAAATTTAAGCAAGAGAGCCAAGTTAATTTACTTAGCAATAGGCATTGGAGGTCTTGTATTCTTTATAGTTACAGTGTTTAATGGTACGTAGTTTTACAAAAACTGTGTTATAGGTAATGGAAAAGTGATAAATTAATTTCAGCAAACGATTGTTTTTGCCCACTTGGTCATGAGCTTATCTGTGGCTTTACAACATGCAAGGATATGGCATGATCGTCAAGTAGGGTTCCTACTCCAATCGAGACATCCTTTATTCTGATTCGAATTTTATCAAGTTCTTTTTTGTCCAGCTCGTATTTTTTTCCAAGAATTGATTTTACTTTCTGCTCCGTATTTGAAATTTCATTCGGTGTAGAAGGTATCGTGACATCAAACAGAGTTCTAAATGATTCTTTTGGAATTTTTCCCGTACCGTCCTGAATTATGTAAAACGATATTTTTTCTCGTACCACTTCATGTGGTAGTGTTTCTAGTGCATTTGCCGTATAAAACACCTGAACATCCAAAATGTTAAGGTTGTCTTGAGAGGAGTCCGCAATAACTTGCTCATTGCTAAATCCCCGTAATGAGGATAGCGGTACTCTAATGATCACAAAGCCCTCAACTATTTCTTTTGTGTCTATTCCGAACATTTCTTTGATGTTCTTACAAGTAATTCCAGTAGATTTCTCAGGTTCGATGTTTTTAATCAGGTTGTTGGAGGTAGGTCCGTCATTTATTGACGCATACCACAAAAAACTTACAGCATAATTCTTTTTGTTAAGAATACCTATAGACGTGTCGTAGTGGCCTGGTCGCAAGGGGCCACTGCCGTCATTAATTGAGCCACAGATGAACTTGGCAGTGTAGACGATATCTTGCATATCTGGTGTTTTCGTTTCTTGCGCATTTGTGACAAGAATTAAACTAAACACGGCCATTAACAAAACACTACCAATCAACAAACTCCTGATCAAATTACTCACCAACGAATTTTCTGTTGTCTTCATTATTCAAGTTGTACTGCCTCAAAGAAATACTCCAAGTTTCCATCAAGTGTGTAAACCTCTCCTTTCAGTGGCAATGGTATGTTATCAGCAATTAGAAAGCTACTTTCGATATTATTTATCTTGTAAGAAAGTGTGTATGTTTTGAGTATCCCAAACTCAAATCTGTTGTCTGCATAGTCGGTGATAGTGAGTTTTGGTGTGAATTTTCCAATGTAAATGGTGCCCCAGTCTGCGCCCACCACTAAATATTTCGGCTCGATTACTGCATCCCTTATAGAAAGAACTGTTTTATCCAATGCTTTGATGTATGGTTTAATTTCTTCTGGCGGATCAACAAAGACATATGCTCTTCCAAGCTGCATTATTTGTTCTATGTGCCGATTTGTCTTTTTGTCATCTATTGTCACCTGCACGTTTTGCTCATCTCCGCTGGATCCAAGGAATTTCAGTTCTGCTAGGAACTCCATTTCTTGGTACCTCACCAAATATTGGAGAGATGGCGTCGTTTCTACTCCCTTGCCAACATACCATTGACTAGCAAATCTTGGAACCACATTTTGTTCAGATCCGGGAAGGCCTACGATTAACGGATATGTCAGTGCGATGGCAGCTGCTCCAAACATTACTCCCATTGGCACAAGCAGTATCTTCCTGACCAAGAGGCTTACCTAATCTTAATGATGCCGTTTGTGATAAGATATTGAATTCCCTGAACAAAATCTGAATCTCCAATTGTTCCGTCTGCCCACCACTTGGCGTTTTGTTTTATCCATGATGGAATGGTATTGCTTGCTGCCGAAGCCTCCGAGTCGGTTGATGGAATCCTCATTATTCCCTGATTAATCAAATATTGGATTGCCTGCACAAAGTCATTATCACCTATTGTTCCCTCAGCCCACCACCTTGCGTTCTGCTTTATCCATGATGGGATCTCATAGTCTGTCTGTGGTGATTGCGTTTCTTGCTTGCCTGTCTGGCCTTTGTCACCAATCGTAATTGTTCCGCTTGCGATTCCCTGAAAGGTTGTCAGGTCGTCAAGGCTGTGGCTAAATATGGCCAGGGTGACTTTGTAGTTTCCTTTGGTTGGAAACTTGGCTTCCTGGATTTCGATTCCTTCGGTTGAAAGTATGCCTGGCCTCTGAGGATCGTTTCCAACACTTTCTGCAAGCATTTTTCCTGAGCTGTCCTCGATTCTGTACCCATACCGCACGAATTTTAGCAGCTTGTTGCTTGGATCAAAAAACGATATTTCCAAGGGAATGGTGTCTCCTGCCCCAAGACTCTCATCATATGCTATTTTAGCAGTAACACCGTTGTCGAATTTTACGTCAAAGGTGTTTTTGGAAATGGCAGAAAGCGGTTTGACGGAAAAATCCATTGTCTGGGTTTGAGGATTGATATTCTTTGCAAGATTCAGAATGTCTTCTTTTGAGAGAAGAAAATGCACGATAGACATTCCTTCAATTGAATATGGATCTAAAATGATCATTCTTCCTGATGTGGGTTTTCCATTAACGATCCCTTCATAGGATGTTGTCTCTGCAAACTCTTTGAACGATTTTGGCACCCTTATTTCCTGATGCACAAAGATGTTTTGCGATTCTAGCCTTTTGACATCCCAGTTAAATGGCATTGAAAAAGAGATTGATTTTTTGTCTTCATTAAATTGAAAGTTTTTGATTTTGTCATAGTATGAAATAACTGAAACGGGGTAAGACGTATCACCATACCTTATGGTCTGATTAGATATGTCGCCAACGCTGAGCCATGAGTTGAATGTTTTTACATCCTGATCTGCAAATATGTTTTGGTCATAATCGATTGAAAATATCTTGATTTCAAAGCGGTACAATCCGGCGTCTAGCAAAACTGGTGCCTTGACATCGACTCTGTCGTTGTATCCTGTCCAAGCACCTGGCTGCTGTGGTACCTGATCTCCAAATACCTGAACATCATTTACATCAATGTTTGTTGGTATGATCTTTATTGTAACCTCGCCAGAATGTCCATGAAATACGTTTCTTAGACGGAGTTTGTCGTCTTTCCACACAGACAGGAAAAATGAGGTGTGTGGAACGGGCTGATTGGTGTTAGCATCAAACAATCGGAGCTGAAGAAATGTATCCTCAATAGTGTCCTGAGTCAGAATGGGTGGGCTTATCTTCACAAAGAGGGCCGCTTGCCTGTCACCGAAACTTGCTGGAGGAAGGTTTTCCTGCGTCAGGCCGTCACCAAACGCAATGCTGCCTGAAAAAGCGGATGTCAAAAGCATGCTAGCCACCAAAATAGCCATAATTTCGTATCTCATGGTTTTACCAGCTCCGCCGTAGGCAATCCTTTTTTATAGGTCACAGATGATTTTGCGCCAACCTCAAGATCACAGTTTTCGATGGTCTTAGATGACATTATAGAGTCAGATGTATCTATAATGCATTTGTCGTCTAGCTTTCCACTTATCATGATTTCTTCGGTTACCGTTTCACGTAAGACCATAATGTCCTTGTACATCGACGCTACAAAGACCGCAATAATAGCAACCGATGCTATGATAAACAGAACAGGAAGGCTTCTTTTTCCTTCAAAAGACATGACGATGCTCATATGACCTTTACATTTGTACTTTTTATTCACTGGTACAATCAGCTAACTGATCAATTTTATTTCGTTATGATAAAATGGTAAATTTCCACATGCAACAAAATGTGAGGGGAGAACTAGTGCATACGAATAAGCGTTACAGTATGCAGTTAGTCCTCCTTACTTTTTATCTGAAGTTATTTAATTTAAAATAATATTATGATTATCAAAAAAACGAAATTAGTAAAATTTGAAAACATGTCATATGGATTGTTTTGTTACAATCAGCATGTTTATCATAATTGTAATTTGAGCCAAACAATTTTTTTAAATAAAATAGTTCTTTTATTTAAAATCATGATATGATTATCAAATACAAATTAATTACAAAATAATTTTTAGATTACAAAAATAATTTTTCATATCTTGTTAATTATAGCAATACTTAATACACAAACTTTCAAGATCACTTGCAATGCTAAAACACAACATTCTTTCAATTGCAGCTGTTGCAATAATGTCGACATCACTTTTCGGAGCAACATTTGCAAGCGCACAGACATCAGCGTCGGCCTATTTCCAAAACATTCCATCTGACGATCTTGTATCATATTGGAGTGAAACGAACGAGAATTGGATAAACCAAAAATACAAACCAGTCGATGATGAGATGAAAGCAAGCATCATCAGGATGGGTGGGCTGGTACCAACGTTTCCTGGTGCTTTTGCCCAGATACCAGTAGATGAAATATCTGAATATGAAGCACAGGGCCGTACCGTAGTAGAGATGAATCTTGTTGCACAAAGCGTTGATCTTCCAATCATGGGAGGAAAGACTTACAAGGCAATGACATTCAGCGGCCAAGTTCCTGGCCCTACAGTAAGGGTCACACAGGGAGACATTATCAAAATGACTCTCACCGTACCATCAGATGAACCAACACCACACAGCAACGACATGCATGCAAGCCAGATATCTGCAGTACCCAATTTTGGGGCCGTTATGCCAGGTGAGTCAAAAACCTATGCATACATAGCCGAAGTTCCGGGAACCTTCAAGTACCATTGCGCCGGCGTCAACGTTGCTGCCATGGACCAGCACGTTCTGCAAGGAATGTATGGTATGGCCATAGTGGACCCACTCAAGGGCTACAAGCCATTGTTAGTGCAAAAGACCAACACCGAGGACGGTCAAGTAGTAATAGATAGAAAAATGTACTCTGCAGACGCACTGGAATTCCAGCTACAGTACAACCAGTTGTATCTAACAGAGGACGGAGGATATGATCAAGGAGCAATGTTTGAGCACCACCAAGCACAACACGTAGTAAATGGAATGGCATTTGGATATACCCCAAACGCCGACATTAATGAGCTGGTGACAGGTGACTCGAAAAAGAACTTGTTCGTAGCACAACCATGGAACTCTCCTGATCTTAAACAATATCAAGGAAAGCCCTTGTTCGTTCCAACAGGCGAGCATATACGACTCTTTGTTGAAAATTCAGGAAACGAACCCGTATACTGGCATGTTGTAGGCGAGATCATCGATAGAGTTGTTCAAGGAAACAGAGTACAAGCGCAAGGCGTTGAAACATGGCTTATAGGAGGATCACAGGGTGCAATCATCGACATGGTCTTTGATGAACCAGGTGTCTATGTTCCGGTAAACCATGACTATGCAGCAATATTTGGCGGTGCGGCAACCGTTGTTGTTGCTGGAGACTTCTTTGGGCTAGGAATTGACGGTGACTCGTATGCGGATGTTTTGGGTAATCCAAGCGATGCAATCCCACCAATGGGCAAGAACAGCATTGAACATCCAAAGGTAAACTTGCACGGATTATACACTGACGAACGAGCTGCCGAAGTTGCAGAAGAATTGGGACTCTAGATACCCCTCCACTTTTTAATTTTTTTTATATCAAAGAAATCACGTACAGTAAACGCGCACCTAAATTTGAATGACAATTTCTAAAAGTATGAGAATGTATCCGCAAATCGGTCTTTGAATTCATCTATTGCTTTAGGCTCAATCTTCTTTAAAGAATTGTAAACGAGTTTTTTATCTTTTAGCATATAGGTCGGGACGGTATTGGAAACGCGTAAAACAATTCCTAATTCAACAAGCTTTGTAAGAACCAGCGACGTTGTTGCAGGACTCTTTTTTATTGCTTCCTTGATTTCTTTAAAGGATGATCTTTCTCTGACAAGAAGAAACGTAACTATCGCTTTACTCGTTTCCTTTCGTAAATGAATTAAGAGATTTCTTTCAAACTGTTCGGTTTGGGGAGGAAAAAAACTCAGCCTGTTAGCAATTTTCAGCATATTGATATTTTTTTTATTTGACATTTTTGAAACAAGACGGTTCAAAAGCCCATCTGGGTATCCGGTTTTATTTTTTAGCTCCGAATACGAAATGCCAGGGTTTTCGGTTATGATTCCAAGAATTGCTTTGATACGCGGATCGCCATCATCATATTTGTAAACTAGATTTCTTTTGTATTTGTTAAGCCTAACCCCATTAATGATGTATCCTTTGACATCTAAAAATCCATAATTTAAGAGATGGTTTATTCTTCGATACGTTGTCATTATCGGGATATTGCATTCTTCAGATATTTCGTGTGCTGACCTGTAGTCGTTTGTAGTTTTTAAAATTCTTCTAATATATTCGTCTGAAAAAATATCCTCAAAGGCAATTTTCTTTGGAACCATGCATAACGTCTGGCTTTGTTATTTTTATGATGCTACTTATTATTAGCGTTTGTTAAAAACTCGGATGCATTGTCAAAAATTCTTTGATTGTTTTAATTTTATCTAACACATATCGTTCATCTTCTGTGTAAAATGAGTCACTGATTTTTATGCGTTAGCTGATTGTACCAGAGTTGAATAAAATAAAAATGTCAAATCATTGAAAGCAATGATTCAAAGAACAGAGCAAAAAGCTAATCTTCTTAATGCTTTAAAATTAGCAGGAAATGTTATGCCTATTATAACAATATTTATCCCCGGTTGAATTTTATGATTTGCAATTTCACGATAGGTTATTAAAATTGTCTTTTAATTTCATGTAATTCTGATTACACAAACTTCAGAAGGAGGAACTACATGAGCAGGAGAACGCATCTATTTTGCAATAATTCCAATGTCCATGTGATTATTCATCATGGCCATCATTGATTCGTCTGGCGGTATTGCATGAGTGTGCATTGTGTAATATCCCTTCTTTGTTGGTGTAAATTCTACTAGGTACTTTCCATTACCAATATTTTCGGCTTCAAACATATTTTCCATCATGGACATCATGCCCATCATGCCTCCCTTTTCCATCATGTCCATTGGACCGCCTTCCGTTATGTGAACAAGGACAGCCGCATTATCTAATGGATTATTCGTTTTCTTGTCTATCACAAGTATGGTGATTTTAGATTCCTTACCTGCCTGTGCAAGTTGACCAGACGTTGGTCTTATTATGACATCCTCCGGTGCCTTATTCATCATCTCTTTGCACATCTCTGTCATAGATGTTGATTTTTCAGCAAAAGCATTTTCAGATGATAATAATCCGTACCCTAACAACACGCCTACAATAGACACTGTCGCAATTGCAAATAGGGGCACTATTTTCATTGTTAAAATACTGTATGTTGAAGGCATATTTGAAAGGATACGTTTACAATTGTAAAGAACCCTCTTTATCTATGACCGCTACGTTCACAAATCATGACCACTGATCCGGTCTGCAAAATGGAAGTGGATGAAAAGAAATCCCCTACTACCAAATTCAACGACAAAACATACTACTTTTGCTGCCCATCATGCAAAAGCATGTTTGATAAAAATCCAGCAAAATACACCTAAATTTCAAAGCTCCTTATTGGTAGCAATCAAATCCCACGTTTTTCCATCATCCCGGCTAGAGTATGCCTCTTGGAATCCTTCAGGGGGATAACCTGCAATATACAGAATCTTGTTTTGCGAATCGACTGCTATGCTAGTTATTGTAAGCTTTGGGGTGTTGATTTTCTGCCAGTTTTGCCCAAGATCAGAAGAACTTGCAAGTCCAAACTCACCCGTTGATGCATAAAGTGTGCCGTTTTCATCAATGGCAATCGCAAACACCAAGAGCCCTCTGTACTGTTCAAGATGTGTCCAACTATTTCCACCGTCATTTGATACAAAGATTCCCTTTCCAGTTCCTGCAAACATCACGTTAGCATAAGTGGGCGAGATCGCCAAAGCCGAAATATATTCTGGCGGTGTTAGTGTCTGCCAGTTTTTACCACCATCGGTAGTTTTGAAAAGACCACGTCCTGCACTATCAAATCCGATAATTATGTTAGGATCTGATTTGCTCACAGCCATTGCGTGAAAATCAACAGGCGGCTCCAGAATAGTTGCAACGGTTTGCCAAGTTTTTCCACCATCTGTACTTTTGATGAGTCCGGTGTTTCCACCGGTTCCAGGATGTCCGCTCGCATAAAGCGGAATTCCAGCACTTGGCGGAGCGTTAAATGCCATGTAATCAGCTCTTTTTTCGTCCACTTTTATAGGCGGTCCGCCGTTTACGCTTTGATAGAAATCACCATGTGTTGCAATATACAGAATGCTTCTATCGGATGGGTCAATTCCTAAACCGTGAATGTGACGCCAGAAGACGGTTCGCGGATTAGTCGAGTCCTCGGTCTTAGTCATTTGGTTTTGCGAACTCAACGCTATCCCAATGACAACAGCAGCAATTGTTACTGTTCCGATTATTATCGAAAGTTGGCGTTTCTGTACAGTCATGTAATTTGTCACCACTGTCCTATAGCATAAAACACTTTTTCCAGATCATTGATTGTTTGAAAAAATAGTGGAACAGGTTTTTATTCTTAACAACAACCGCCACGACGCTCGTGTCCTTCTCTTCGTCTTTCCTCGTTTTGTCTTTCTTCTTCCCTTACCTTAGCTGCAAACTGTTCTGCGTGTTCCTCAGAACACAGATACTTTCCAAATCGTTTGATTGCAGTTTCTTTGTTCACATCAACGCCACAAATTTGGCAGTGTTTTGAACTTCCGAACATGGATGGTAATGAAACTGAACCGTATTTTAATACCGTCGTTTACAATTGTAAAGTGGTATAACGGCAATCAAGATCGATCAAAAGCCTTTTCATTGATGCTTGTAACATTTTCATTCATAGGGGTTTTTTATAGGTAAATTTTCTACATTGTTAAAAATCACATGTATTGGAGTTTCCTGTTCTCCGTGATTGGTTACTATGAGAGTGTATTTTCCATTCGAAGTAGGTTCGAATGTGGCGTATAACTCTCTGTCGTACGAAGTTGAATTAACGTCTATGACCACTTCACCGCTCGGATTCTTCACATTCGCATTGAGAGGGATTCCAAATATTGGATAGTGTATTACAAGTTGCGCGTTCTGTCCAGCTTTTAGTTCTTTTGATGTAGTTATCGATTCATTAGGACTAACTATTTGGTTTTCAATTAATGCTTTTTCCGATGACGGATTAATTCCAAATAGTATAAGATATGCAACTCCATACATCAGTACAAAATATGCTACTAAACTTGCAACAAGTATGATAATTATAATGAGATGATTACGATGCATTGCTTTTTGCAAGATCCTCATTGTTTGTTCCTTCTAGAGTCCAACTTACACCATCGTCATTGCTTCTGTAAATGCTTGCGGCTATGCCCGCAGGCGTTTGCTGGCTCGTTATTGCATACATTTCTCCTGATCTTCCAGGTGCAAAATTCCACACGCCTTTTGCGTCTGGAATCTGGCCAGAAGTGTTAACCCATGTCTGCCCTCCGTCATCTGATCTGGCTACAAATCCCTCTCCGTGTGGAAGAACTTTGAATGCATAGAGGGCCTTTCCATCTTTTGAAAATCCAAGACCAGTTACAGCGAGATCTCGTATTTGCTCATGATCCAGCTTGGTCCAGTTTTTTCCCTGATCAGTGCTTTTGAACAAGCCAGATATCGTTCCTGCATATACGGTATCTGCAGAGATAGGATCTGCGGCAAGCGAGATTATTCTATCCGGTATTGAAAGTGGCTGCCACGATACTCCTCCATCATGAGAAACAAACAGTTCAGTACCACCGCCGGGTGAACCATAGACCAAGCCTGGACTGGAAGCACTCGCAGTCATGGAATGAAAGTCCACAGGAGAATCCTTGACGGGCGAGATCATCTGCCATTTATTTCCGCCATCAGTGCTTATTCTGAAACCCAGATTGCCGCCCATTCCGGGCGGGTGGCCGCTAGAATACATGGTGTTATCGGAATTTCGGTCTATTGTGAATCCCATCAAATCTGATTTGTCGTTTCCAACACGTTTCCATCCGTCCGCTTCTTTTCTGAACAGGCCGTTATGTGTAGCCAAGTAAAGTGAAGTGTCGTCTCCGGAAAGAAACATTCCTACTCCATGAATATCCATCCAAGGACCTACCAAGCTGAGGTTAGTTTTTCCTTCTGTAGTTTCATTTTTTCCAGAAGTTGCAAAATAAGCTGCAGTTCCTCCACCAATAACAATAGCTATGATGATTACTGCAATTAGTTTCTTTTTCTGCGGTTTTTTGTTTAATCTAACCTCACTCTGTTTTTTTGTCATCGAATAAGAATTTGTCAACCGTGGTCGTATTAATTAATAGTAGTTTACAATTGTAAAATGAAGATTTAGATATGTGAAGGAGGGATCACGTGTATGCCGTTCAGACTTGATACGATAGATGTTGCGGTTTTACAGTCGCTCCTTGCTGATGGAAGAAAATCCTTCAGGCAGATATCAAGAGAGACAAAAATCAGCACTCCTACGGTCAAAGCAAGGTATGAGAGGCTCGTGAGAATAGGACTGATAAAAGCAGTTGTACCATTGATAGATACTGGTCTGCTGGAAAAGAACACAGTCAAAAAACTTGACTACGTACGTCAGAAGGCAATCCATAACCACAGTGTCAAATTCGATAAAGATATGCTGGTTAAGATGGCATGCGACTATTGCGAAGGCCCTGTCCACGAAAAACCGCACATTTTGAAAGTCGGCAATTTTGAGCGCTTTTTCTGCTGTCCTTCCTGCAGAACATTGTATAAGGAGAAGTACAAATACAAGATTCAATCACTTTCGGCAGCTTCCGTCTAACCTGGATTTTTTACAATTGTAAACATGCGTATTAAAATATCTCCTAAAATAATTTTTGATACTATGTGGTGCCTGGCCTGCAATAGTGGGAATCTTTCGAAAAAGAAAATTGCCATCATAGCTTTGATTGCAAGTGCGATTGGCGGTGCTCTTTATTACTCCTCCACAGTCAATTCGGCAATTACTGTTGCAGTCCTCCCCATAGTTCTTCCCCTCGTAGGCTGCATAATCATGTGTGGGGTTATGGCTGGTGTGATGTTTCTCTCTGGACGCCTTTCGAAAAAGTCAGATGAAAAGTCTTCACATTCTTGTTGTTCGAACCAATCGGAACAAACGAAAGAATCGATCAAGTTAGAAACTCCTGTTAGTGATAAAAAGAATACAAGATCCTAGCTTCTGTAATACGGATAATTTTACAATTGTAAACGACTGTATTAAAATAAGATACCAATGATACCTCTTCTATGAATTACGCAAAACCAGAAGTGTTGATAGACACTGAATCGGTTTCAAAAAATCTCCAAAATGAAAAAGCAAAGGTTGTAGAAGTTGATTACGATCCTGAGAATGGATACAGAAAAGGCCACATCAACGGGGCCACATTGATTTGGTGGAAACGTGACATAAACGATCCAGTTACGAGGGACATAGTAAACAAAAAACAGTTCGAAGAACTGATGAAAAGAAACGGTATTGCTGAAAACAGTGAAGTTGTTCTTTACGGCGACTTTAACAACTGGTTTGCCGCCTTCGTATTCTGGATTTTCAAGTATTATGGGCATGAGAATGTCAGAATAATGAATGGCGGTAGAAAAAAGTGGGAGCTTGAAAAAAGGCTATACACGACAGAAGAACCAAAAGTGATACAGACTTCTTATGTTGCTCAGCCTCCAAACGAGGGTCTCAGAGCGTATCTTTTCGACGTAAAGAGAGCGTTAGATAAGAAAGACACAGTTATGGTCGATGTGAGATCGCCAAAAGAGTTTACCGGAGAGATAACTGCACCTCCGGAATACCCGATGGAGCATGCTCAGAGAGGAGGGCACATTCCTGGAGCCCAGAATATTCCATGGGCAACTGCTGTAAACGATGCAGATGGCACTTTCAAAACATACGAAGAGCTGAAACAGAACTATGCCCCTAAAGGCATCACACCGGACAAGGATGTCATATGTTATTGCAGAATCGGCGAGAGATCCTCTCACACATGGTTTGTTCTCAAATACCTTCTCGGATATCCGCAGGTGCGCAACTATGATGGTTCTTGGACAGAATGGGGCAATATGATAGGCAATCCCGTGGCAAAATAAATCCTTCATTCTTTTTCTATGTCAAATCAGCAAAAATGATCATCGGAATTGAGACTGATAAAAGTAGCTTCAATAGCGGCAATTTCATTTCTTTCAATACTTCTGTTAGTTGTTTCACAGAGTCAAATCAATTCTCCTGAAACTGATAGTGAGCCGATAAAAAATATTGAAACAGGTCAGTCACCATACGTTAATGAATTTGCATTACCCGTAGGTTCTTTTCCAAATGGGATTTTGACAGACAGTAAGGGGTTTGTGTGGACAGTTGGTTCAAACTCACGTCTTTACAAATTCAATCCAGAAGATAACCAATTAGCTTCAGTGCATGTCATTGGAGACAAAGAGGGTTCGGAGTCAAGTCTCATGATGGGATGGGCAATAGCTGAGGATAATGATGGGTTTCTATGGTTATCGCAATTTGGACTGAAGTCACTTTGGAGGTTTGATCCTATCGATGGAAAATTTAGCTCTTACAGTGTTAAAGCATCCCCTTTCCAGATGAAAGTGGATAAGGAAAATGGAGAGATTTGGTTCACAACAACCGGCAATACGGTCGGCGTTATTCAGAAAACCAATGGCGATAGGTCAAATGAATACAAAATTCAAGAATTTGATGTAGGCAATGACACCTTCCCCAGCGGGTTATTTCTGGAAAAAAATCACGTTTGGGTGGCTCAGGTGGTAGGGAACAAACTAATCAAATTTAAGATAAACCGAGAAGAGGGCCTAGTTTCATCTATAGAAAAGGTCTTTGAAATTCCAAGCTATAATAAAACTAGGATATACTCTCCTACGGATGTTTTGGTCGATGATAACGTAGTGTGGTTCACTGAGCATGGAACAAGCACCATTTCCAAATATGTGCTAGGTGAAAATCAAGTAAAGAGATTCCCAACATCAAGAAACCAGTTTAATGCAACAACTCTGCCATTTTGGTTAAAGGAATCCCAAAAAGGTGATGGAATGTGGATAAACGAGCATACGGGAAATAAAATTGCGTTCCTTAACACCGATGATATGACACTTACAGAATACGAAATACCAAGTCGTCCCCCTGATGGATCTGTTGTGTACCCGCTTGGATTGTCAACAGCATCAAATGGCGTTTGGTTTTCAGAATGGAATGCCGATAAAATAGCAGTAATTGATGCAGAAAAGCCAATTCCATTTGACATCAAAGTAAAAGAGAATAACATTAGAATTCCAAGAAGCTCTGAGAAATCCAGAATAATCGATGTGGAAATTTTAGGAAATGGTAAGTTAGTATATCGTCCTATCACACTAATGATTTCAAGTTCCATGGAACCGTCGTTGGGATTGGTCAACATGACAGCTAAGTTTACAGAGGAAAAGATCTCTTTTACTGAAGTAGACACCAAAAGGGTGCAGTTGATGATAGATACTCACTCTGCTCCATCTGGAAACTATACGCTCGCAATAAGCGCTACAGATGGATCGGTCACAAAATCAGCATTTGTAGATATGATGATTAACTGAATACTTAGCTTCTTTACATTTGTAAACTATCATAGTTATACATAAGATATTTTGAAAGTTTTGTGTGGAAGATGTAAAGACTTCTAGCTCACGTAAGATTGCAATCGCTTCTGGCATAGGTATTGCCGTAGCAATAGCTGCATTCTTTTCC
>JAWCRP010000007.1:0-23155 GCA_038869175.1 Candidatus Nitrosotenuis sp.
CCAGTCCGCCCCAGCAAGAAAAGCCGCAGCCACAAGCAGGTACGAGGTAATCCGCGACGGAATGTAGTTGAGTACCTTGTCGCAGTTTGCCCCAAACCAGCCAAGATTGGCAAACATATCATTCCTATACCCCATCATAGAATCAATTGTGTTCACAGTCCGATACACAAATGCCCCAGCAAGTCCAAACACTGCATAGTAAAATATCGGTCCTGTTATCCCATCCACAATATTTTCGCTTGTCGTCTCCAAGACACCCGATGCTATGTGACCCCTGTCCAGATCTCCTGTGTTACGCTTGACTAGCATCGCAAGACGTGTACGCGCCTCATCCATGTCATCAGATGATAACGACTCTATCACCTTTCTTCCATATTCCTCAAGGCCCCTTATTGCTATTGTACTTTTTAGTAATAGCGCGCCGGCCAATATCGAGAAGACAAGCATCAGACCGTCAAGGTCTTGTACCAAAAGTCCGTACGCAAAAACCAGTGATGCAACAAGTGATGTTATTGTAATTGTGACTATTATTCCTCCCGCCTTCTCGGATCTCATGCTTTTTCCAAATGGCGCCATTTTTGCAACAAGTGCACCAACCCATGCAGTTGGATGATACTTGTTTTTCGGATCTCCAAACGCAAGATCGGCAACTATTGCGCCCACCAACACCAGTATTGCAGCCTCCATCACATCATCTTCTCAATTGCCTTTATGTCAAGATGCGATTTTACTGTTTTTGCAAGTGCGTCTATCTGTCTTTCCATCTTTGCTGCATTCCTTGCAGAAAACATGCTCTTGTTATCATCAAGCGAGTCCTCGTTTGGCAGATGCAAATTCATCTTTGGTATCACCCCAAGAACTGGCCTCTTTGTTATCTTTTTTAGCATCTTAAATCCTGGCCGGAGAATCTCCACGCTGCCTGAAAACTTGTTGATGACAAATCCGAAAACCAGCCTTTGGTGCCTTTTTGGCAAAAGGCTCATTGTGCCAACCAAGCTTGCAAAAGAGCCGCCCCTTTCAATGTCCGAGACAAGCAATACCGGTGCGCCTATCTTTTCCGCAAAAAGCATGTTTGCAATATCGTATTTTTGCAGGTTTATCTCAGCAGGCGAGCCTGCACCCTCCAATATCACCAAATCATACATTCGTGAGAGTATCATATATGACTGCATGGCAGCCCTCACTCCCTGTTTTAATGCAAATCTTTCATAGTATGTAGCAGCATCCATTCTTTTGTAGAATTGTCCTTGCACGAACACATTGCTTTCATAGTTCCCAAGCGGTTTTAGTAAGATTGGGTTCATGTGCGGTATCACATCAGTCCTTGCCGCAAACGCCTGCAGCGCCTGCGCCTGTGATATCACAAAGCCATCACCAGCATACGAGTAATTCGACATGTTCTGCGATTTGAATGGAGCAACAGAATACCCCATGTCGGAAAATATCCTGCACAGCGCGGCAACCAGTGTTGTCTTGCCGGCACCCGACGACGTAGCTTGTACCATTATATTCATAGTACGCTCCTCAGTGCACGGATTAGCATTTCATTTTCCCGGCGAATGCGTATTGCTATTCTGATATAGTTTTTTCCCATCCCCCGGAACGTGCTACAATCACGCACCAGAATTTTTTTTCTCAATAATTTCTGCTTGAGTAGATGTGATGGGATTTTGGTTTTTATCAGAATAAAGTTGGTACGCGAATCAGAGTACTGCGCTCCCATCAATGACAGAGATTTTTTGAGAAACTCTGACTCTTGCCGTATCAGAGTTTGCGTTCTTGTAAGGAATTGTTTTTCTGACAGTGCAGCAACGGCAGCCTCCTGTGCAACACTGCTCACACTCCATGGAATTTTTATCGAGTTTAGTATGGATGCAATCCTTTTGCTTCCAATGCCGTAGCCTATCCTCAGCCCCGCAAGCCCAAACGACTTTGTAAGGGAACGTAAGATGAATAGATTCTCAAACCTTTTCACATACGGAACTGCCGAGTTTCCATCCCACATCATCTCCACAAAGCACTCATCCAAAAACAGGTATGTCCCCTGTCTTTTCGCAGCCCGAACGATACGCAGTATTTTGTCTCTTTCCACAAACAGGCCGCTGGGATTGTTTGGATTGCACACAAACACAACGCCATTTCGTGGAATTCTTTTTACAAACTCTGAGATGTCATCACATAGATTCTCCGTTTTGAAAAACTCTAATTTGCCACCGCACATCCTCGATGCTGCCTCATACTCCCCAAATGTTGGAACCGGCATCAGCACTGGTGTTCCCCTCTCCACAGTAGCACGAGCAAAATTATGGATGATCTCAGTGGCCCCATTGCCCACAGTTATCATCTCCTTTGAAATTCCAAGATGTTTTGCAATTGCCTTTTTTAGTTCGTCAGAGTTGTGGTCAGGATACTGCGATATTTTGGCCTTTTTGAGTATTTTGTATACAGAGTGTGGCGCCCCAAGTGGGTTGACATTTGAGCTAAAGTCAACTATCACACTGTGCGGATTTTCTATGGAATAAGGCCCCCCATGCAAGACAGGTCTATACCTTGCAACACCTCTTGCAACTCTCACAAGACACACAACTGTGCACATGAGTTTAGTCCTTACGGTATTTAGCCCATTTATATCCAAAACAGGCCCTAAGAATTATTAATTGATCACACAAAAAGCTCCCTTGTGAAGAAGAGAGTCGCAATCTTGGGCGCAACAGGGGCAGTCGGCCAAGAGTTCATACTGTCCTTAAAAGACCATCCTTGGTTCGAGGTGACCCAACTTGCCGCATCGGAAAGATCGGCAGGAAAAAAATACATCGACGCCATCAGGGATCCAAACTCGGGCATAGTAAAGTGGCAGGTAGGCTGCGATGTACCCGAGTACGCGCGCGACATGATGGTAGTATCAATTGACCAGGTAAAGACCGATGAGCTTGATCTTGTCTTTTCCGCAGTAGAAAGCGAGGCGGCGCGCGACATAGAGACAAAGTTCGCAAAGGACGTACCCGTAATCAGCACCTCGTCTGCATACAGGTATGAAGAGGATGTCCCAATTTTGATTCCAGGAATTAATGACGATCACGTAGAGCTTATAGAAACCCAAAGAAAGAACCGCAACTGGAAGGGATACGTTCTACCGCTGCCAAACTGCACCACTACCGGACTTGCTATTACCATGAAGCCGCTCTACGACAATTATGGTGCAAAGCGCGTAATCATGACATCTATGCAGGCAATATCTGGTGCAGGAAGGTCACCTGGCGTCTCAGCACTTGATGTAACTGACAATCTGATCCCCTACATACCAAAGGAAGAAAACAAAGTCAGAATAGAAACTGCAAAAATACTTGGCAAGTTAAAGGACGGAAAGATAGAGCCGGCAAACATCAAAGTAAGTTGTACGTGTACCAGAGTTCCAGTAATTGATGGACACACAGAGTCAGTATTTGTAGAGACCGAAAAGCAGGCAAAACCTGACGCAGTAAAAAACACCATAGAACAATTCTCAGAAAGAATAAGCGTGCAGGGATTACCATCTGCACCAAAGAACTATCTTGTTGTACACCAAGACCCAACAAGGCCGCAGCCAAGAATAGACAGGGAGCTTGATGGTGGCATGACAACATCAATCGGCAGACTGGAAGAGGATCAGATATTTGAAAGCGGCTTAAAATACGTCTTATTTTCGCACAACAAAAAGATGGGCTCTGCAAAAGGCGCAGTACTGCTGGCAGAAATGTTATACAAAAAAGGCAAGATTTAGTGAAAAATCCGCTAAAAATTCTTAGTACGCTTATAAAACAGAAATTATTTCTGCAAGGCAAGGTGTTTTAGACGAAAGTTGATGAACTGGATCTGACAATTTTATCAGAATTGAGTGAAGACGCATCCATCTCAATACCAAAGCTGTCAGAGAAGATCAAAGTAAACCCGTCTGTTGTGTATAGTAGAATAAAGCGGCTAACAAAAAAGAACCTGATTGAGCGGTTTACCATTATAGTTAATGACAAAGAGTTAGGGTACGGCGTCAAGTCGCTAACTGGCCTCAACATGGATTCCAAATATAGAGACAGTATAATCGAGGAGCTCTTCAAAATAAAGGGAGTAAGGGAGATATCCGAGGTGACAGGGCGGTTTGACATCATAGTAACAATGTACGCCCAGAATCTGGCAGAGATGCACAAGCTGATATCGGAGGGAATTGGCAGAATACAGGGAGTATTGGCATCAGAGTCGTTTATAGAGATGAAGCGCAGGACAAAGACTATGCCTTATAACCATGCTTGAGGTGCTCCTTTACGTTTAATTCCCGTTGTGATTGTAACTGTTTGGGGAAAATATAATGCAAAAGGCCCAGACCAGCTCAAAAATAAAGACATACTATGAGCTTACCAAGCCAAAGATCTGGTATCTTTTAGTGTTTACCGCGTTTGGCGCAGCAATTGTTGCGTCCAATATTTATGATGTTGAGATATCTCCTATTACCTGGGCTCTGATGCTGTTTGGGGTTGCTGCAGGATCTGCGTCTGCAAACACTTTGACCAACTATCACGACAGGGATATTGATGCAATAATGGAGAGGACAAAATCAAGGCCGATTCCATCAGGCAGGATATCGCCTCCAGAAAAGGCGCGCGACTTTGGACTAGTGCTTGCCGGAATCTCACTTGCGTGCGCATTTGCAATATCATACACAGCAGGATTTTGGAATGGTGTGTGGGCCGGGATATTCATGGCATTTGGACTGATAAACAATGTGCTTGTTTATTCCCATGCACTAAAGCGTAGGAGTAGATCAAACATAATACTTGGTGGATTTTGCGGCGGCGCGCCTCCGATGATCGGGTATGCAGCAGTGACACTTGATGGGTTGTGGGACTTGGGATTAGTATTGGCAGGATTAGTTTTCATTTGGATTCCCATGCACATTTGGGCTCTCACATTGCACTTTAAGGACGATTACAATAAGGTGAATGTACCCATGCTTACTGCGGTCCAGTCAGAAAAAACATCAGCAAGAATAATTGCCATATCAACTCTTGTGATGGTTTTGTTCAGTGTAGTTCCGTTCTTTTTGACAGATCATACTGGACAGCCTGTTATGAGAGAGATCTATCTGTATACCGCGATTGCCTCAGGTGCACTCATGCTTGCACTCTCATTTTGGGTCATAGCAAAGCCTTCTGAAAAGGCATCCTGGATGCTCTTTAAATTTTCCAGTCCCTACCTTGCTGTTTTGTTTATTGCATTGATGGTAGACTCTGTATTACGTTGATGGATACTCCAGTCTGGCCTGCTCGCGCTCAAATACATTGACAATATGTGATGCAAGCTTTTCAATCTCCAATGTCTTGTCCGCAGATATCAACAATGTCATCTCCGATGCAGGGAGCGGAAAGCTTACGAGAATTATTCTGTCCCTTCTTGCCGCAAGATAGTTGATCGGTCCAAGCGTTCTGTCAAGATCATGTCGTAGGGAAACCTGGGAAACAAACTTCATAAAGTCCTCCAGTCGTTTTTTGTCTCTTTCCAGCGGAACTAGTCCCTGCCGGAATCCTCCAGCCACAAGCTTGCCAGACTTGTCAATTATTCCCGCAAATCTGATTCCTTCCTCCTGTGTCAGCATTCTGCATTTCTCATCATATGCAGGATATCCAATGGAGTTGAGAACAGACATTTTATGTCTCCATGAGTGTCAATGTGGATCTTATCCTGTCTATCCTCCTAATTCTTGAGGAGATTATCTCCTTGAGCATTTCAGAGGATGGGGCCTCTATCTTTGTGACAATATCATATGCCCCAAAGACACCGTCTGTCTCCTTTACCTTCTTTATAGCTCTAAGCTCGCTGAGCACCTTTTCTTCTGCCCCAATGTCACAGTTTATCAAAACGTATGCTGTTGCCATACTGTCACCTCTGGGGCACGTGCCTTTTGCAGTAACACTTTAGATCAGTACACTCCTTGATTGCAAGGAGGTACTCACTCATAGGCTTTTTTTCCACATCGCAAAAGCATACTTCTGCGTCGTCACCGCATTCTATACAATAGCTCATGGGTAATTTATGCATTAAATGTATTTATTGTAAATTATAAAAATAGTGAAAATACGTTTGAAATAACAAATAACAACCATAAATTAGTTTAAGATTATAAAGAATAAACATACAAAATCAAACATATGTAAAACAAAACGATCAATGTTCAATCCGCATGATCATTCTTTTAACAGAGGGAAAACATAGTATTGTGTGAGCCAAGAAGACCAACCAAAGAGCTGGGACTTGCTGTGGAATGAGTACAGTGATTTGTTGAAAAAATGGACCCAGACATTTGAATCACTCCAAAGGACAGGAGCTGAGATTCAGGCAAAATACAACGAGGTAATGCAAAAAGCGCTAAAAGAGTCAAGCCCGGCTACACTACAACAGTTCTACGAGAATTGGCAAAAATCCATAGGCGACTCGGGCCAAAACATCTTTAAGCAGTTTGGAGAGGACTGGCAAAAGCTAACTAATCAAACCGGAATTGAGCAGCTGAAAGCATACAATGAGATGATGAACAAGTTTGCTGAGACTTGGAAGTCTATGTGGCGAGCCTAATCCAGCCTATTTTTGTGGAAGTTTGAAAACTCGCTTGAAATAATCCGAATTCTCCGGTGCCTCTTCCTCATCGCCCTTTACGTTTGCCAAGCTCTTTGCAAGCTTCTTTTTGTATCCAAGCTGCATCTGTCTTGCAATCTGAATTCGCTGGGCCTGAGGCGAGCCTGCACCATGCATTGATTCTGTAAGGTATCCAACCGCATTTCTTCCCAAAGTCATGTTTTCAATTAGTCTCAAAATTCTCATTCTGTTTTCTACATCAACCCCCTTTCTTCCTGCAAGATACTTTTTGAGCAGCGGCCCAGTTACTGGGTGTCTGAAATCTTTTTCTGATGGCATTGTCACAACTATTCCTCCTGCAATATCTTGTGCCAATCTGGATATTTCGTATGGGAATCTTGTGACGTTGTGCTTGCACACATTTGCAAGCATGTCATCATTTAGCCACACTCCTGACTTCATTTCCTGAGCCTGGTATGATGATGATATGCCTGCAGCGTATATTGACTCATTTAGATGCGTCATCTCGACTAGTTTTTCCCGTATGTGGGATACATCTGGAATTCCATTGTAATCGGCAATTGCCGCAGCTGCCCCAATCAGAACATCCCCAAGTCCAGTCTTGCACACATAACTTCTGCGATGGTAGCAAGTGAATCGCTCAACAAGCATGGCGGCAAACTCGTATTCTCCATTCATGAAGATCATCTCATTTGGAATGAACACGTTATCAAAGATGATCATCGCCTCTTGCCCTGCAAACTTGGAATTTCCTGAATCAATATCACCATCCTCCATGCTTCTTGTGTCACACGACTGACGGCCATAGATGTATGTGATGCCTGGCGCATCCACTGGGACTGCACCAACTATTGCCCAGTCCTTGTCCTTTTCTGTCAGACGTATGGTGGGCATTACGATTATCCAGTGTGAATTAATACATCCTGTTTGGTGCGCCTTTGCCCCCGTAACATACACTCCGTCCGGTGTTCTTTTGACTACATGTAAGAATAGATCATCGTCAACTTGCTCGCTTGGAGCTTTGCTTCTGTCTCCTTTGACATCAGTCATTGCACCGCCGATTACTAGGTTTTCTTCCTGCATCTTTTTGATAAACGCCACAAGTCGCTTGTGATAGTTAGTTTTGTGTTTTTCATCAATTTCAAAAGTTACAGAGTGTAATGAGTTAAGTGCGTCCATTCCGACACATCTTTGGAAGCATGTTCCCGTAAGCTGGCCAAGCTTCCTTTGCATCTTGTTTTGCAGCACTAGATCCTGTGCAGACTCGGCAATATGCAAAAATCTGTTCACCCGCTTTCCAGAGATCTTTGATAGCGGCGCTGCCAGATCCTCCTCGCGTGCGGCAAGGTCGTACGTTTCTGCCACCGCGTTAATTGATGGTCTAATCATAGGATGATCCACCGGTTCCTTTACGAGTTCACCAAACAAGTATACTGTAAGATTTCTTCCACGAAGACTTTGGATGTATTCTTGGCCTGTCTTAATTGCCATACCCAACCATGCCGCTAACTGCTATAAATATGCAAAGAGATACCGCTGGCAGGAACGAAGATCGCCAATTTAAAAATGCAAATCGACCTTAAATTAATGGTATTTTTTCCCTAGGTGCTGATAGTACTTGCCATAGTCTTTTTGGCCGTAGCAAATCTTAGTGCTTACGGTCAAACGTCACCTGGCGCATACATCTGGGTTCCAGAAAATATCATTACTGGGGAATCGTATGAGGCCATCATAGTAACTGACAATACGTCTTGGGCCGGCAAGACTGCGGTTATCTCAACTGACGATCCAACCGTCGTCCAAGTCCCACACAGCGTTACCATAATGCCGCATTCAAACCATGGCATATTTCCACTAAAACCGTTACGTGATGGTACCGTCCAGATATTTGCCCTCATTGATGGCAACATAATATCAACCAAGACAACTGTCCATTCTTCAAACAGGCAGCCAGAAAAACTCTCAATCATACTTGCGGCAAACACTACAAAGACAGATGACATTGTAGGGTATGTTCTATCAGTTGATGGGAGGGGAACACCTGCTCCTGTGTCCACAGATACGACAGTGCAACTTTTCTCATCATCACTCATAGAATTGGCCACAGCAAAGATCAAGATTTCAAAAGATCACTATCAGGCAAAATTCCATGCGAAAATCAGGGGTTCTGGAAATATTTATGCAAGTGCTGAAAACTATTCCATTGCAGAAAGACATGTTGAGAGGATCACGGACGAGGCTACAGTAAAAGTTGCAGTGGCCCCCAACATAATGATGGAAAACTCTAAGGCGTTTCTTTTTGTCTGGCTAGAAAAGGATGGAAAACCATTCAAATTACCGCATACGACGTATGCGTTTGTCTCATCAAGCAATCTCAAGTCGGTGCGACTAAACGAGATCCCGATGATAAAACAGCATGGTGATTCCATTCTCAAAATTCCAATTGTCAATGGAGTTGGTAAGGGGCAGGTAATATCCGATACACCGGGAACTTCAACCATTACTGTTAGTGTGAATGGATTTGGAGCATCTCAAGCAAGCGTCGTAGTAGGCCCGGTACTTGTAGATCAGAACTTTGAGCCGGCAATATCTGAGCAAAGCAAGATGGACAAGATAGAATCAAAAAAGCCCAACGTTGCAATGGCGTGGATTTATCCGGCAGTAACCGACTCGGTTGCGTACGGCGTCGTTGCTTTATACAACATGAACTTTACTCATAACACGTACACTGCCATCACAGAAAACAATACAAAAATTACCACCTCCAGCTCGATTAACCGTATTGTTCCAGTGCCAATAGATGGAAGAACTATCACGTTAAGCTCAACGGCCGGTCTTCAGCACCCAGGAGCAATGGTACTTTCCAAAACAAGCCAGAATGCAGGCTCAACTCACGCAATCCAATTTGAGGTTGTTGGAGTTGGGCAGGGCAACCATACAATCTTTGTCTCAGGTCCTGGTCTTGAGCAATACCAAGCCTTCCTTAAAGTAACATCACCATTTAGTGAGACATACAAAATAAAACCGGTCCGAATACCAACATTGCCGGAGACTTTTGCCGATCAGATGATTATTTCAGTAACGGATGATGAGGGAGCACTTGTAGACCCAAAACTTGCCTTCTTGGAGCAGCCCGTGTTCTCCATAGTAGCAGACAACACACAGACTAAGACTGCGATCAGCTCTAATTCTGCAGTTTATTCTGGGACGATAAACGGTATTTCCAAGGCAGTCGTCGCTTGGAAGAATCTTGCTCCCACAGAGATGCATCTTGTTCCCAGTGGAATTGCAACGTCGATAACGCTTGACGTTCCTCCCAAGGTCCACATTACAGAATCATTCCCATTTTCTGTTCACGAAAAGGATTCTTTTGGAATTCCCATTCGAAAGTTAAATTCTGCAGGCATATCATTTGCCGACGGCGTCAAGGCGGAAATGACAAGGATGCGCATAGACAGTGTGGGATCCAAAATGGTCGGAGCCGTTGCATCAGCTGGGGCGGAAAGCAAACACATCGAGTCGTTTGCAAACACTTTCAACATCGATGCAATACCAAGCGGAATCACCAATAGGATAGACAGACCGTTTCAAATTGAGATAGTATCGGACGTAGGCGAGTTTGATCTCATGATAAATTCTCCATTCCCATACCAACAGAGTGAGAAAAATTTGTTCACAGTTACGCCTAACAAAGCTGGATCACATGATATTGTATTTGTTGCGAATAAGGACGGATATGCGCCGGCAGCTGTGACTTTTCCTGTGTTTGCAGAAAAATTTGTCAACCTCGCAATCAGGGCATTTGGAAGTGATGGAAGTGAATTGAACATACAGCAGAGCATCCAGATTGGAAATACAACTAAATTAATAACAACGCCGCATTACGAAGAGGTAAAACCGCAATTTCTGCACTCAGTGTTTTCCCACAACCATGTCGGCGGCAATAACGGATACCGACTAAATACGGTAACATTTGGAAGACAGAACGCATCAGATGGAATCATTAGTAACTTGTTCCTTGGAAACGACACTGAAATCATTGCAAAATATGATCGAACAATAAAAGTGGATGTAGAAAATGCAGACGGTTCGGGGTTTTATCCATACGGACATAAGGTAGTCATTACTGCACATCCAAGAGACAAGGTATGGTTCTTTGTGCGCGATGTTTTTGATTATTGGGAGGGAATTGATGGGGCAACAGAACGCGTAGAATTTGTTGCCACATCAGATGTAAGGGCAAAGGCCATACTAAGAGAAGACCATACATTTCTCATGTTAGTTGTCGGTATTGGTACTTCGGTTATGCTATATGTGATATTTCTCAGGCGAAGGAGATTGGATGTCGGGTTTTATTTCCGCATGATGTGCGAATACATCCGCACAAAGCGATAGAGCGCTCAAATAATAGTGATTTTTTTCCTCACAAATACAAAATGCACCTTAAGAAAACCAGACTCATTGCTGGCAATGCGGAGATATTTTACCGATTACGATATTTTGTTTGTCATGTTTGGAGGTTTTGTGCTTTCTTATGGAGTTGTAATCTTACAATATGATGTTGATGTAGGTGTTGCTGTATTTTTTTCAGGAGTAGTTATTTTGTCGTTGTGGGGTATTTTATTCTCAAAACGTCGCGTTAAATTCTGATACAGTCCTTAATAGTAACATCGATTTTCTCTGTGTGTCTAGTCCCTACATGATTGCAGCAATAGGTCTCTCCTCCATTTTTGCCCTTGCCGCAATAATTGCAACATCGAGTACATCGATGAATAATTCACTTTTAGCACAGGAGGCGATGAGCATTCAGACAAAAAAGCATCAAGAGGATCTTGAGATGATCATATCAAACAACCTCCTAAAAATTAAAAATGTAGGGACCGGCACCATAATACTCAAAGAGATACGCGTACTATCAGAGTCCGGATCCATCGTATCAAAAAAGAGCTTTCCTCATCCAGGACTGGAGATTACTACGCTTGCCGAGCATTCTTACACTGCATCCGATCTTGCAACATCGGATCTTGGTGACAGAATCGTCATAGGAATAACTGATCTTGGAAATATCTTTACCGCTACAAACGTAGATAAGATTCTCTTGAGCATTAGCGAGTCAAATACCAGCGATGCAAAAGCAATGATGGAAGGCATGGGATTATACTCTAGAATAATTCAAACTTCCCATCACGGCAGAATAATTTACGGTCAGAATGTTGCAGGCATTGAAAGCTCCCTCAAACCTTACAATGCAGTACCTGCAACAACGAGTTTTGCCGCTCAGATCCTTGATACAGACACCAAGACAATCATCCCAATACCTAAATTTAACGCCCAATACAAGTACGTTCCAGAGCAACAGTTGCTGCAGCAAACATCTCCAGTACCATCAAACATTCTTAGTTACTCTCAACAAAGAATAGTTGGCGGTGCGGCCTCCGTAAGTCAGAACTCTGGAGGAATCACGTTTTCAGGTACAGGCACCATAATACTCAAGCTCAATGACTTTGGAGGCAGACTTGTCGTTTTTGAGGGAAGCATTCCTGCAGGTGCAAGCCTGATGTTATCGGATCTTGAGTCCAACAACATAATGACACTGCCTTACGATAATACGTTTGGTTGGAATGTATGGAATTCCCCATACAATAGCATCCATCCAACAGACCACCTACATAGTGGATGTTCATCACCTTATGCGGTCACGCAAACCGTACTTCTTTCGCCAAATAAGCAGGTGTCACCACAATACACTGTAAAGCGACTTCTTGGCACAACATATCACACACCTACTGTTGCTACAAGCATATCGAACGAACAGCTTTCCATCCAGTCGGTCTCAGAATCAATGAGAATCCAATTTTGTTATCGTGGGCTTTTATGCGGCGATCACACCTGTACTTGGGGAACAACAGAGTACAATTTTCCTAGCATATCCTCGCCATACACACTCATTGCCGGCACTGTAATCATTTTTGACAAAGACCCAGTAAACAAACCGCTTGTAATGTTTGAATCCAACTATCAAATGACATACACGTTTCCCCAGGGAAAACAGCTCTATCTTGTTGCAAAGCCAAATGGTCAGACATTTACGCTAAAGGCATCGGCTTTCAACTCTCAGACTATGCCATACTTGAAGATCACAAATCTGCCACCCAACACACCATATGAGATTGTCAAGGATGGTCATGTCAGCTCAAGAGGCATGACTCAGTTGGATGGAAGCATGTCGTTGTTTCTTGGCGACGTAGATATCAAGGGCACAAATCAGGGCGGAATTCTTCGGTTGTATCCTGATGCTGCAAAATACCGAGGTCCCTTCTCTACGGTAGTTTTTGACAATCTAAATGGCAAGATCATACAGGTACCAAGCCAGGACAAAAAGATCTATGTTGCTCACGCATATGTGCAGATTCCGGTGACAGGAAACATAGTAGTCAGCGAAACGAATCTTGACAACATCCTATCGCTGCAGTATATTGATGGGAATTATACCACAGGAGATCGCATCAGAGTACCCATCATACCAGGATACAAAAACGTCAACATGAAGATAAATGGCAACCCAACAATTACGGCGATCTCTGATGTGCTTGGCGGTACAGGACTCAAGGTGATCGAGTCTGGAGCATCCACCATAACTCAACACAAAGACAGCGACCTTGTAACATCCATTACTGCAACAACCGGCTCTATTGCATTTGTGGTGCCCACAGCAGAGGGAACTCTTACAACATCAATTACTGCAACAATCTCGGGTACATCGCAGATAGACAACTATGCATACTTTACTGCGCCACCTCCTCCACCACCACCGCCTGGTCCTCGAGATCCACTCAAGGCATATGTAGAAACATACAAGAACGGAAAATTTGTGGCAAGAGATGAGATTTATTTTAACTCAAATCCTGTAATTGAGAACACATCCAGCGTGGGCGGCACCTCATCAAAAGTCTCCGCAAAATACAGCTATCCGCAGACCGTAATACATGGCGTGCTTACAACGAACGTAGAGGCAGGAGATATGGTCGAGTTCTATCTCTATGCGAATATTTACGCGGACGGCCCAGTACCTCCAATACCAGCAGGGTACACGTTCCAAAACTATGCAGGTGTTGGAACTGCCACTGCCACCATTCATGGCGGCAGCATATTGTCTTCATGATCATTCCACATAGTGATGGTGTATCAGCTGATCGTAAAACCTGACCGACTTTATGTTCACAAACTCCAACATCCCGTATCGTGAAAGTTCCCTGCCATACCCGCTATGCTTTATGCCACCAAACGGGATACGCGGATCGGATATGACTACGTTATTTACTGTGACTATACCGGATTCTATCTTTCTTGACAGCGCCTCTGCCTTGTTCAGATTTTCTGTCCAGATGCTGGCGCCAAGCCCGAATTCAGAGTTATTTGCGATCTTGATTGCCTCTGCTTCGTCCTCAAATACCGTAATTGGGGCAACAGGACCAAATGTCTCCTCTCGTGCAATACGCATATCGATGGCAATATTCGAAAGTATTGTAGGCTTGTAAAAGTACCCCTTGTCACCAACCCTTTCTCCTCCAAGCAGGACGTTTGCACCTTTCTTTTTTGCGTCATCTACAATTGCTGCAATATTTTCAAGCGCGTCCTTGCTGGCAAGCGGGCCAATATCAGTCTCAATTATTGTAGGATCACCAATTGAAAGACGAGATGCATTGCGGACAAATTGCTCAACAAACTGGCCTGCTATCTTTTTTGAAACAAGAAATCTCTTTGATGCAATACAGGACTGGCCGCAATTGATGAACCTTCCTTTTACTGCACCATTTGCAGCCTTTTCTATATTTGCGTCGTCAAGGACTATGAATGGATCGCTTCCACCAAGTTCAAGGACACATTTTTTCAGCTGCGATGCTGCTCTCTGTCCCACCATTGCGCCTATCTTGGTACTTCCAGTAAAGGTCACTGCGTTGACATCGGAGTCAATTAGATTGTTTGCCACATCAGATCCGCCAATTACCACTGAGAGAACTCCGTCAGGGAATCCACATTCCTGGAATGCTTTTTCCATTTCCAGACCACATTGCGGAGTCACGCTAGATGGTTTCATTACGATCGTGTTTCCTGCCATAAGGCATGGTGCTGCAAACCTCAACGCCTGCCAGTATGGAAAATTCCACGGCATGATTGATGCAACAACGCCTAGCGGCTCAAATCTGATGAAGCTCTTTCGCGCATCGGTGTTAAGTACTTCCTCGCTTACAAATGAGCTTCCGTAATCAGCATAAAACTCTAGAGCCAGTGCACATTTGTCAACTTCCGATATCGATTCTTTGAGGACTTTACCCATCTCATCAGTAATTACTTTGGCAAGCTGCGTTTTGTTTTTTCTTAGATATTGGGCAAGACTGTAAATTAGCGCCTTTCTTTTTTCAATGTCAGTTTGCCACTGCAAAAATGCAGATTTTGCTTGTAAGACCTTTTTGTCTACTTCGTCCTTTTCCATCTGTGAGTATGACTTGAGTGGCTGCTCTGTTGCAGGGTTTATGGTAGTTAATTTCACACACAAGATCAGGCATGGAACTAAATAAGTTTGGTGTCTATAACCAATTATTACCAATTAAAACCAAATACTTAAATACCATTCATTGGTTTGTATAACCAATGAATGGAAAGAAAAACCGCAATCCAAAAAAGGATGAGGCAAGACTCCATTCACAACAAAAGGTGAAAAACAAAATGGCAACAAACGAAAGTCAAAAAGACGTATTTTCAGTTTACGCCAAGAGTTTTGATAAAGTGAAGAGTACCTTTGAGAAAACGACAGCGCAGTCACTGCAGTCATACACAAATCTGAGCCAGGAGATCTTTTCTGCTTGGAGTAATTTTGTACAGACGGCAACTGCAATTTCGCAAAACTACGCAAACAAGGCTGGAGTGAACACATCCATTCCAGAGACCACGGTTGCAGTAGTCTCAGAGACTACCGATGCCTTTGTGAAAGCAGTTGAGACAAACAGCAAGGTAGTGCAAACTGCCTTTGATGCTGCAGTTCAGAACATCAAGACGATCAACCAGAACTCAAATGCATTCGCAGAACTCAACCAGAACATTATCAACTCTTGGATTAGTAGCTGGAAACCACGAAACTAATCCCTTCCTTTTTTATTTATTATATGAGCACATCGTATAGTTTTCATATGATACAAGCTCGAAGCTAAAAGCAAGCGGCACATTCTGATGCGTAGACACAGGCTTGTATGCATGCGCAGTTATTGGGAATGGGAATTCATCTTTTATTTGAAGAAAGCTTTCTTTGATAAGTAGATACGTCACCTTGTATGTGTCATAACGAGTATTTTGTATCTTGATGGAATCGATTTGACTCACTATGAGATCATTACTTGTTGGGCTATCAGATGGAACAATGCCCCAAATGCTTCCAATGCGTAAAGATTGGGGTTCGTGCTTTGATGCGTATTTACCTATCCATTGTAAGGTGCGTTCAATGGATTGTGCGTATTGAATGGATTGTCTGTCAGTACGAATTGAAAACGAGTCGGCAACAATATGAAATATCATATCTAGTTGACGTATTTTATGGTCAACATGTGCAGATACGATCCATGTTTTGCCTTCAATTCCATCAAGCAGGTTCAGAAAATGCATCTGCACCACATAACATGGATCCGGTGACTCGGGAATGCGCAAATATGCATCACATATGCGATACACAAAAACATCTCCAGGCTGTAGGCCCTCGCCAAGACTCCATACGAGCTGGCTCTTTCTTTGTAGCGGATCATATACCTGAGCACTTGCGTCAATAATACCTGTGGCGACAAGCCCCAACAGCAAAAAAATCCAGATTGAGATCATATTTTACAGGAAAAATGTTTCAAGCACTTAAGCCAAAAATGTATGCAATGTGACATCTTTACAAATATTAAGTGTAAAAAACGATGTATAATGTGTTAAATGTTGAATCTATTACCACCGTAGTTTCTGCCAATGTAAATTCTATAGCACCATAAACTCTGAGCTGATTTAATGGAAATTTTAGGATTAATTCAAGACAATTTACTGACACCCATAGTGCTGTTTTTCATACTTGGTATAGTTGCAGCTAGGATCAAATCAGATCTAAAGATCCCTGAGGCAATTTCCGAGTTTCTTCCAATATACCTGCTTGCAGCAATAGGACTGCATGGTGGAATAGAGATGAGAAAGACAGGCTTTGAGAGTATGCTGATTCCAATGATTGTAGCAATTGCACTCTCACTTGCAATGACCATGAACCACTACCAAATACTAAGAAGATTTGGTAAATTCAACATATTTGATTCGTATGCACTTGCATCAACTTATGGTGCAGTAGGCGCAGTGACATTCTCCGTTGGACTTTCATTTCTCAAGAACCAAGGGATCGAATCCGAAGGATACATTGCTGCAATACTTGCAGTGTTAGAACCACTTGCATTCATACTTGCAATATTTATGACAAACATGGCAGTATCCAAGCAGATGAGGACAAAAAAACAGACGCTTGCAAAAGGAGATACAGTTGAAGATTTTGGCATATTTGACTCACAGAGTGGCAGGGCCACCATATCCCACGTATTACGAGATTCAATAACAGGCAAGGCGGTGGTAATCCTAATCGGCAGCATCGTTATTGGATATATTATAGGCAATGAGGGTTTTGCGCCAATAAAGATACTATTTGAGGACTTGTTTGTAGGTGCAATAGTGATATTCCTCATAGAGATGGGAATAATTGCAGGACAGAGGCTTGATGACGTAAAAAAAGTGGGCGCATTTCTTATTGGATTTTCTATTGTAATTCCCACCCTAAATGGAATAATAGGAGTCTTTACAGCTGCATTTTTAGGATTGAGTGTGGGCGGTGCAGTAATGTTCGGTCTTTTACTTGCTAGCGCATCATTCATTGCAGCCCCAGCAGTTTTAAGAACTGCAATACCACAAGCAAAGCCAAGCTTGTACATAACATCTGCATTGGGAATAACATTTCCTTACAACATCATAATACTACTCCCCATCATGCTTACCATTTCACTTGCAATCAGTGAATGGGGATTAACAACAGACTTATTCGCCAGCTGGAGCAGTAACGCACAATGAAGCTCTACGATGCAAAACATCTAACCATAACATGTGAGCTCCTTGCACAAAAAAATGTAATAGACATACTTGACAAGCATAATGCATCAGGCTACACCATCTACGAGGTTGAAGGAAACGGTGACAAAGGAATGCGCGGAGGGGGATTCAAAAACGACAAGAACGTCAAAATTGAGGTCATATTAGCAGAAAACAAGCTCCATGATGTTGTGGAGGAGGTAGCAAGAACGCTCTTTTCTGATTATGCCATAATACTGTACGTTAGCGACATTAAAATCCTCAGGCCGGAAAAATTCAGCTAGTCATTACTGCATCAGGAATTTACAAACCATTTCCTGTAAACAAGGCCCACGATCGAAGTGCCAATAAAGGTTGCACTCCAGTACAACCACAGATCCCCGAGCACGCCAGAAAATAGGGCTGGGGCAAGGGATCGTATCGGGTTCATCGAGGCGCCAGAGACAAATGAAAGAAAGAATATGTCAAGGCCGATTATTCCACCTATCGCAATGCCGCTAAACCCCCTCAACCCCCTTGTGTGAACGACACACATTATCACGGCCATTAAAAGCAGGCTTGCCAGCATCTCTACGCCAAATATCATCCACAATGGGAAAGAATAGTCAGGTGTGTTTGCGCCAAGATTTGCCTCAGTACCAATGAATGTCTTAACAAACAAGGTTCCAAACAGTGCGCCTATTGCCTCCGCTGCAAAATAGATTAGAACTTGTTTTTTTGTGATGTGTTTTGAGATAAAATACGAGATCGTCACGGCCGGATTAAAGTGAGCAAGAGATGTTTTTCCAAACGCGTATACCATCAGTCCCACGCCAACAAATGGCGCAAACGCAACAAACCACAGACCAATCTCTCCGTTTGACTTGGCATCAATTACTACAGAGCCAGTAGCAGACACTACAACAACAAACGTTCCTATTAGTTCGGCAAAAAAGATCTTTTGATTCTTAGAAAGCCTCTCTATTCCAATGTTTTGCACAACTCAAGCACCTTTCTTTCGATCATGTCACGTATGTTACGCACCTCATCAATCGGCAGTTCCTTTGGGTCAGGAATGGACCATTCCACCACATCGCCAATAAACAGGGCGGGGCACGATTCTTTGTCCATGCATCCCATGTTCACCACCCTTTCTGCTTGGCGTATCATAGAATCATCAATCACCTTTGGAGTCTGACTTGAAATGTCGATTCCGACTTCTTTCATTGCTTCAACTGCAAGATGGTTGATACTTGGCGCTGGAATAGTACCTGCACTCTGCGGCTCGTATCCTGGAGGAGCGTACTTTCTGAAGAATCCTTCTGCCATCTGGCTTCTGCCTGCATTTTCCACACACACAAACAAGACTTTTTTTAGTGCAGGCATCAAAACTCATATAAATTGGCATTTATATAAATCAATATTGATATGAATGGTGCAACGCTGCTCAAATGTATCTGCGAAGAAAGCCGTTTTAACATACTAGAGATGCTACAGAAAAACAAAGAGATGTCAGTAGGTCAGCTCACAATAATACTCAAAAAGGACCAGCCACTAGTATCGCACCATCTGCGCGCCCTTAAGGAGTGCGGCATAGTAAAGACTCGCGAGAGCGGCAAGATGACAATGTACTCAATAGCAAACAAAGACATTGCACGTCTCATAGATCACATAGTGAGAACATCAGAGAAGATGGCAACAATATGTTGCGATATGCCAGGATGTCAAGTCTAGTGCTTGGATGCCTTTTTTGCCTTGTAAAACACCTTAAAGCCTGACTTGGATGCCTTGAATGTCTTTACCATTTTTATTGCAATCTTTACTATCTTAAAGACAGCAAGGAATGGAATTAGTGCCAGCATCACTATATCATGCCAGTGTTTTTTTAGGAATGTGCGCCAGTTTTTCAGCTGTTTATACTTTACAAGCAGATCCAGAACTAGCAGTGAGAACAAAATCCACAGCACGTATTCAAAATAAATCTCATACTCGTATGGTATGTGGTATAACGACTCGCTAAGAAAGATCGAGTCCGGATAAATGGCCAGAAAACCTACAAAGTAAATAACGGCCAACGAAAGGATGGTGCAGTCTAGTATTCGTTTGAGGTTATTTTTGTTCATATTATGTAAAAAAAGAGGGCGCATTTAATGGGTAGCTATGAATGCGCCGATGCCTGCCCCGACGCCTATGCCTAGGACGAAGAAAAGCATGTCCCAAGCCATGACTTTTTTGAATGGCGCATGCACCACATAGTTCCAATGACTCCGTGTTGTTTGAACCATGACGATGTTACTACAGCATAGAAGATGATAGTCCCTTCTAAGCTAGTTTGATGATGCATAAGCTAAGTTGTTGATTTGAGCTAATATTGATGGCCGAGTACTATGTTTTGAGATATGCGAGTAGATACATGTAGAAAATGCGGTCAGGAACTGCATGAGTACACCCAGCCAGAAAACTGTGTAATATGCGGAAAGGAATGCGCGCAGTTTATTTGTACAAGATGCAATCAGATCACCGAGCCGCAGTACCACATGCACAAAACCCATTTTGGGGCCTCGCAACTATCTCATTAAGGAGGAAAAATGAAAAATACTATCTTTACAAAATCAGCAGGAATCCCAAGATACAAGGTAGGATTTTATGCGTTTATCGCAGCTGCACTTGGCACAGCTGTGGCACTCACACTAGTGCTCTAGAGTCCGATTCTGACGTCTAGTACCTTGCAGCCCTTTCCCTGTTCCATCACAAGGACTGGGTTCATGTCAAGTTCTTTTATCTCCGGAAAGTCAGTTACAAGTGCAGATAGTCTCTGTATAAGATCTGAGAGTTTCTTCTTATCAGCTGGCTTTTCTCCGCGTACTCCATCTAGTAGCTTCTTTGTCTTGATGGAATCAATCATGTTGTCTGCCTCTTTGTTGGTGACAGGCGCAAGTCTGAATGTTACATCCTTGAGAACCTCCACATAGATTCCTCCCATTCCAAGCATTATCACAGGTCCAAATCCCGGCTCTTGTTTTGATCCTATTATCAATTCTTTTCCGCCCTTGACCATTTCTTGCACAAGTACTCCTTTGATCTGCGCCTTTTTGTCGTATTTTTTGGCATTTTTGATTATAACATCAAACGAGTCGCGTACCTGCTGCTCGTTTGCAACACCCACCTTGACTCCGCCAGCATCCGACTTGTGTATTATCTGCGGCGATGCAATCTTCATCACCACTGGGAATCCAATCTTTTTGGCGGCCTTTACTGCCTCGTCTGCTGTCTTTGCAAGTATGCTCTGCGGCAGTGGGAACCCGTAGGCACGTAAGACTTCCTGGCCCTCCTCCTCAAGCAGGTTGGTTCTTCTTTGTTTTCTTACGTTATCAAAGACCTTTTTTACCGCGGCCTTGTCGGCCTTGAATTTTGTAATTGTTCCTTCTGGTGTTTTGAGCCAACGTGAAAATCTCAACATTGCGTTGAGTGTACGTATTGCACCCTCTGCATACGTATAGTATGGAACTCCTCCCATTGCAAGTATCTCCCTGTTTTTAATTCCCTCATCCAATCCCATCAGGGATGCGAGCATCGTCTTTTTGTATTTCTTTGACATGGCCACTATTACTTCGGCAAGCTTGTCATAGTCTAAGGTTGCAGAAGGTGTGCACATTGCAATGACGGAGCCGACGTTTTTGTGTCCAAGAACGTTCTCAAGTACGTTGTTGAATCTGTTATAGTCAGCATCACCTACAATGTCAACGGGGTTTCTTGAGCTTCCCCATGGAGGAATTACCGCATTTATCTTAGGTCTGATGTCCTCAATTGATGCCATCTTTATTCCGAATTTGGAGCAGGCATCAGTTGAGATGATTGCAGGACCGCCTGCATTTGATACTATTACAAGATCCCCTTTGAGTGGAAGTGGTTGCTTTGAGAATGCCGTTGCGTAGTCAAAGAGCTCTTCCATCGTGTCAACGCGTATTGCGCCTGATTGGTTTAGTACTGCATCATAGATCTCATCAGAGCCCATCAAGGCTCCAGTGTGAGACATTGCCGCTTTTGCTCCTTCAGGACTGCGGCCTGACTTGAGGACTAGGACGGGCTTTTTGAGTTTCTTTGTTATGTGTCGGCATACTTTGAGGAATTCTTGTCCGTTTCCCATATCCTCAAGATACATCACAATTACCTTTGTCTGTTTATGATCTGCTAGCATTTTGAGTACATCGATTTCGCTCAGATCAGCTTTATTTCCAAGGCTGACTACTGCTGAAAATCCTATTCCCTGCGCACTTGCATCCTCTACAAGTGCTGCGCATATTGCACCGCTCTGTGAGACAAGCGCAATCTGTCCAGTCTTTGGAGTTATTTTTAGAAAAGTAGAATTCATCATTGTTTTCGGATCAAGGTTCATAACACCGAGGCAGTTGGGGCCTATCATCTTGATCCCATATTTCTTTACAATTTCCTTGAGCTTCTGTTCCAGCTTGCGTCCTTCCTCGTTTACCTCTTTGAATCCGGCAGTGATCACTATGACGCCTTTGATCTTTTTCTTGCCGCACTCTTCAAGCACGCCAGGAACTATGTCATTCTTTGTTACTACTACGGCAAGGTCGATTTCCTCCTTTACGTCCAGTACTGTCTTGTATGCTGGCATGTCAAAGACCTTGTCCCTTGTTGGCGAGATTGGGTATATCTTGCCCTTGTAGCCTTTCATTATGTTTGAGGTTATTGCACGCCCCACGCTGCCTTCCTTGTCTGAGGCGCCGATTATTGCAATGGATTTTGGCGATAAGAATGCGGATCCTGCCATGCTGTTTTGGCTGATTTCATTTCCATAATAAAGCTATTCTTGGCTCTTTTGTTAATCCTTCGTGGCCTTGAGTTTTTAGGTCATCTGCAAAGTTTGTGGTTTATCTTGGGTCGATTCCAACTTGACTAAACCATGTTAACTTGTCCCAATACCCTCTTTGAAACACAATCTTTCCGTTTTCAACGTGAAAGAAGCCACACCCCCTCAATTCATATCTCTTGCCAGTCGGTGAAAAGCCCATAAATTCTCCCTTTAGTGTCCCCCAACCGAACCATTCTAGAATAGCCCAATCCCCATCCTCAAACAAGTTTTCAGTTTGAAAACCGATATCTGGAAATGCAGCAAAAAGATACGCAAATCCTGATTTTATTGCTTCTTTGCCACGTATAGGTTCATCTGCCACCTGAAAGTTTATCGCATCCTCAGAATAACACTCACCTATTTTCATCGTATCGTGATCATTGAATGCATCAGACCACATTTTGACGATTTCTTTTGGAGTTGGCACGAACCAGTTTAGCTAAATTCTCTAATTTATTTTGACTAGATTCAAATCGACTTTCTCTTCTGTGGGTGTCTTTGATGCCAAACGATCATAAAATCACAGTAAATCCT
>JAWCRP010000008.1:0-23067 GCA_038869175.1 Candidatus Nitrosotenuis sp.
AAGAAAAGAAAAAAGTAGTTGCATTACTTTCCGGGGGATTGGACAGCCAGCTTGCAGTCAAGATGATGCAGAGCCAAGGATTTGAGGTATCTGCTGTGGCAATAAAGACTCCGTTTTGCGATTTTGATTGCGGACGCGGATGTGGATTTGAGATAAGAGAAAGAGCAGACGCACTTGGTGTTAACCTCAAGACGGTATACCTTGGAGACGAGTATATCGAAATGCTCAAGCACCCAAAACATGGGTTTGGGGCCGGAATGAATCCATGCATTGATTGCAGAGCCATGATGTTCAAGGCAGCAAAAGAACACATGGATGAGATCGGAGCAGAGTTCATCATATCTGGCGAAGTTTTAGGTCAAAGACCTATGAGCCAACACGGTCCGGCGCTAAGAACAATAGAAAAGGAAGCAGAGCTTGAAGGATATGTCGTAAGGCCGCTTTCTGCAGGGCTTCTTCCACAAACAATGCCGGAGAAGAATGGCTTGATAAAAAGGGAAAACCTCGGCATGATCAAGGGTCGATCAAGAAAACCCCAGTTACAGCTAGCAAAAGAATTTGGAATTGAAAATCCTCCGAATGCTGGCGGCGGGTGTCTATTAACCGATCCCGCATTTGGCAAGAGAGCAAAAGATCTTTTCTCACACACGGAGACTCCAACAGTTAATGACATTGATCTTTTGAAAATAGGAAGACACTTCAGATTTGATGAAAAAACAAAATTAATTGTTGGAAGAAACAAGGATGAAAATGAGATAATCAAAGCATTGGCACTACCAAACGACTTGTTATTTTACGCGCGTGATCATATGGGTCCAGTCGCATTGCTGCGGGGCCAAAACATCCAAGAACATGTCAGGCTTTCCGCCGCAGTAACTGCAAGATATTCCGATTCTCCAAAAGACTCAGAGACCATAATTGTGGTAGAGAAAAACGGAAATGAAAAATCAGAAGTTCAGACAAGCAGTGCCCAAGAACAGGACTATCTCAAATACAGAATTTAGGAACAAAATTCTCGCTCACGCTCAATTCCGATGCGAAAGACTTTTTGAGGGAGTAATTCGCATCATAATTAATGCAAAAGCAGGAAAGCCCGACTTATCTGAAGGCTATCACGATACGAGATTCTAGCGACATCCATGCAATCAAGGATGACATGAAAAAAAACATGATACTCATACTTAGAGTCACGCCGTTAGCACAAAAGGATGTGGAGCAGCTAAGAAAACTTGTGGAGGAATTGTATGCACAAGCTAAAAACCACAATGCCGATATTGCAAGGTTGGGAGAAGAAAGAATTATCGTCACACCACCAGGCGTTAAGATCTGGAAACCGGAATACGATCTCAAATAATATTAAAACAAAACGAATCAATTCTACGCGGCTTTAATATCATCCAGTCTGAAAACCTCTCTGCTGTGGACAAGTTATTGGTTGTGACTAGTATTGCAACAATTCTAATTATTACTGGTGCTTGCCAGTCTTTTGCCACACTTGACTTGACACATCAAAACATAATTGCAAATTGCGAGATTCTTTATTCTGATTTTACAACCTTGGGCAAAGAAAAGTTTGAGCAACGGTATTTTCACAATAAAGACACACGAAATTGTATCCGTCTGTACAACAATCCAGCATGGGATAGCACCAATCCAGATCGCAATCAACAGCTGGCCAAATCAATAGACTTTCCATCGGCCACTCCAATTGCACGTGATGTGGCAATGACTACACAGATCATACCAAAATGGATCAAAGATGATGCAACAAGGTGGTACAAATCGCCAGAACGAGACAACACATTATTGTTTGGCCTAAGACACCTTGCGAGCCTAAATCTGATCCAGATGCCTTCGGTTCTGGACACAAGAGCATGTCATGGTACAATATGTGTCTCAAATAACGATTATCTGCGGTATTCTATTTCAGAGACAGGCAAGGATACGATTCTACAAAAACACACCTTCTACAACGAGGGGGATTCTTTGACGATCTTAATTGAACAGCTTGGGGATATGGGTTCTGATCGCACATTCATTACTACAAGCAGATCTGGCCTCATAAAGGACGATGGTTGCTGCAAATACTACCAGTTTGCGCACGTCATTCCACTTGAGATAGGCTCTCAAGTTAATTCTGTTAGGGAGATCACAATAACGGGCGATCTGGTTTATGATCTAAACGGCTCAAAGAGGCCGGCATTTTTTGCAGTTGATAGAACGGGATATTATCAGGAAGTAATCGACAAGGATACGGGAATAGTGCTTTACGCCAAAAGCCAAGACAACATAAGAAAGACGGTCACAACCGCAGTTTTAAACGATACCAACTTATTTTCAAAAATGCCAAGCGGTGCTTATGTTGACGCGTACGTGCCTCCATGGCTCAGAGATCCGATAAAGTGGTGGTCCTTGGGTCAGATCACAGATGAAGAATACCTCAACGGAATAAACTATCTTATCAAAAAGAACGTCTTGCGACTCTAGAAGAGCTTTATTGCTTCTTGTACCTGCGGATAGTGGGCAGGTACCCTAAACATTCGTCTAATGTTGGTTGCGAGATTTTCGCACTTTCTGCGCTCCCCATGATTTACCAAAACACGCCTAAGCTTCGGTCTGAGCTTGTGTACAAACGACATGAGTTGGTTATAGTCGCTGTGACCGGAAAAACCATCCAATTTTATCATGGAACAGTTAATGTTTACCACTTCTACCTTTCCTTCCCGACCCATCATTGATACCTGTTTTGCACCATCAAGAACACGGCGTCCCAACGTTCCGTTTACTTGGTATGAAACAAAGATTATCTTGTTTTTATTTCCAGGCGCAATATTCCTAAAGTATTCTAGCACAGGTCCTCCTTCAAGCATGCCAGATGTTGCAAGTATTATGCACGGTGTGCCATCTCTGAGCGGCTCCTCCCGCGCATCAGAATGTTCTATGTTTGTAAAGTATTCAGAATCAAACGGATTATCATCGGTCTCCAAGATCTTTTGACGAAGCTCTCTTGCAAGATATTCAGGGTGTGCTTCGTGAATCGCAGATGCCTCAGATATCATACCTTCCATAAACACTGGAGCCTCTACCATCTGTCCTGCCTTCATGTAATAGTCTATTACCATCATTATCTCCTGCGCTCTCCCGACTGCAGGAATAGGTATGAGAACCTTACCTCCGTCGACAAGAGTATTGTTTACTGCGTTGATAAAGGCGGATTCTACCTCTTGTCTAGTTGGCTGTATGTCTTCTCGTGCGCCATACGTACTTTCAATCAACAATGTTTCCACACGTGGGAAATTCCATGAGGCGCTCTCAAATAGAATACTCTTGCCAAATTTTAGATCCCCAGTATAGACAAAGTTATGATCTCCATTTCCTATGTGGAAATGACATGTTGCAGAGCCAAGTATGTGGCCTGCATTGGAAAATACAAGTTTGATGTCTGGTGCAATGTCGGTGACAGTTCCGTATGGAATTGTTATTGTCTGCCTCATTATTTGTTTGACGTCGCGATCTGCGTAAAGTGAGACCCTGCCCTGCGCAGCGGCAACTTTGATTGCATCAAGCTGAATAAGGTTCATCATCGGTAACGTCGGCTCTGTGCAGTAGATTGGGCCTTTGTATCCGTACTTGCACAAGACGGGCAAAAATCCCGTGTGATCAAGATGAGCATGACTTATGACTATCGCGTCTATCTCGTCCAAAGTTATGTTGGCCCAATCAAGTCTTGGGAACGATTCCATTGGAGTTCGCGCACCTGGGTTTACCCCACAATCAAGCAGTATCTTGCTTTCCGGAGTAGTTAACAGCATGCAGGATCTTCCTACCTGTCCAAAGCCACCAAGCGTAAGGAGTGAGACCTCTGTTTTTTGTGCAAGCTTTGGCCTGAAAATGCTCTCACCTATCTGTTTTAGGTGCTTTGCTCTGTCTGATGTGGAGACTTTGAGATTGTAATTGATCGCCTGGATTGTGCTTGATTGTACCGCAGTAGCTTTTTTTATCTTCAGGCGCCATCCAGTGGACTCGGTAAGTTCTGGCACATTAAAGGCCGGATTATTATGCAAAAGCCACGGCCTTTTGACTTCTACTGATACCTCGCCTATTGCATTATCAAAGAAAGTACCGCCAAGCTCTGCCTCCTTTGGTAGGGCCTTTGCTATTATCTGTCTTGCATCCTCCTCTGTCTTTCTGATTGATTCCTCCGTTCTTACGACTATGCGTTTTTTGATGACGTTCACAAGATCTGATATGATCTCATTGTGTTGCATTAGGTATAGGGGTGATTTTGTATAAAGTGCAATGCGTGGGCCTTCGTAGTCTATCTTGGAGACATTTGCCTCCTTTGGTATACTTTGCAGTATGGTAGCCATTACGGTTTGGGCTGATGATGTTGTATCCTTCTCCTGTTGTTTACGTTGCATTAAATCACTATAGTGGGATTATGGCTTTTTTCTGCTCTTTTGTCAAGAGACGGAATCCATCTTTGTTTATGGTCGCCACATTGATTCCGTCACCGGTTCCAATGTTTCGAACAATCGCTGCCTTTACAGCACGCAGCGCTATTATTTTTGCCTCCTCTACCGTGAGGTTATCCTTGTATTCGTCCTCAAGCAGACCGTATGCTACAGGTGAGCCGCTGCCGGTTGTAACATAGTTTTTCTCTTCTACTGACCCAAACATGTCTACGTTTACAAGTGCTGGGCCCTCATTATCGTATCCTCCAATCAGTATGTCTGCAATAAACGGATATCCTCTATTCTGGTGGAACAGAAGGGAGCATAATCTTGCAAGCGTCTTTATCGGGATGTTCTCGTTTTTTTGCACCTTGTGTATGTTTGCATGGTATCGCAATACGTCGGTGATGTTTTGCGCATCTGCTACTCCTCCTGCCATGGTCATTCCCGCATGCTGGGCAATCTGCTGGATCTTCATTGTGTTGTTGTTGGCGATAAAGTAGCCTGCACTTGCACGCATATCTGCACACAGAACTACTCCGTCTGATGCCTTGATGCCTACAGTGGTCGTCCCATGCAGAATCTTATCCTCGATATTAGATGACAAATAAAATCTCCTAGATGGTTTGAAGTGGTTTGTCCCCTTTTAAATAACTTTTTGTTGGTGGGGAGGTTGATAAGGAGTAAACACATCAGCATCTTGATGTCAAATACTCCATCGCATACAATGGAGCTGCCTCGGCTGATCGTAGTTGGCGAGAAAAACATCAACCAAATTGGTGAATTTCTCCGTTCTCTAGACTCGCCCCACAAAGTATCCATTATTGCAGGCAGACACGTCCAAAAAATAATTCAAAAAAAGATCAAGCAGTCTCTTTTATCTTCAAAAATAAAGAGCACTTGGCATGTCCCACTAGGAAATGATGAAAAGTCAATCATGCTTATCCAAAACAAAATCCGATCTGATAAAAGCGATCTGATTGTTGGAGTGGGAGGAGGTCGTTCTGTTGATGTTGCAAAGATGGTTGCATTTAACCTGAAAAGACCTTTTGTTTCAGTCCCAACTGCAGCCTCACACGATGGAATTGCAAGTCCATTTGTCTCGGTAAGGGGAGAAAAACCGCACTCGATTGTGGCAACAGCGCCTCTAGGGGTGTTTGTTGATATTGATGTGATAAAAAAAGCGCCAAAAAGACTTCTTGCCAGTGGTTGTGGCGACCTTTTAGCAAAGATAACCGCAGTCCGAGACTGGGAGCTAGGCCGTGATAAGACTGGGGAGTACTATGGGAGATACTCTGCAAATCTTGCCTCCATGAGCACGAAAATTCTTTTGGAGGCAGCAGAAAAGAAAAAGCGCCCAGATGTAAGAGAGATAGTTGAAGCCCTGATCAGCGCAGGGGTGGCATCTTGTATTGCAGGAAGCAGCAGGCCGTGCTCAGGATCAGAGCATCTATTTTCACATGCCCTTGACAAGCTCGCACCCAATGTGGGTCTGCATGGGGAAAAGTGCGGCATTGGCACAATCCTGATGGCAAAATTGCAAGGCCAAGATTGGAAAAAAATAGTACGTACACTTAGGAATGTGGGTGCTCCTACTACTGCAAAACAAATCAAACTGAAAAAAGAAATTCTTATCGAAGCACTCATGATAGCACAGTCGTTACGACCTCAAAGGTATACCATTCTAAAAGAAATCAATATGACGCCTCAAAAGGCGCTAGATGTTGCAAAAACTACCGGCGTAATTTAACCAGCTTTTTGTTCTTGCTTTTCTTCAGGCTTTTTTTCCGCCTTTTTGTTGCTGAATGTTTCAATAAAGTTGATCTTTTCCAGCGTTGGCAGAAACTTGAAGATGTCTGTCTGGATAAAGTGTTTAATGATTCTTAGACCTTCTGCACCAAATATCTCCTCTGGTATGTTTACATCAAGTGCCGTTCCGTTCAACTTGGAGATTATCTTCGAGTCCTCAACTGGCATGTGTCTTTTTAGTATTGCAGAAACTTTGTCCTCATCGGTCTCAAGCGCCTTGAGCACATTCACATCATACGTGATCGTCTTTCCTGCAAATCGGTGATTGAAATCCACTTGAACTCTGCCTGAACCAATAAATCTGACAACGCCAGGCCTTTGGTCGACTTCTATGACATCGCCAACTGATACCTTTTCCGCATCCTCACCAAGCTTGCGAAGAGGAATCATTCTTACTTTGTTTGGATCTCGTTCGCCAAATCCTTTATCTGGTGTCACATCAACTGTGAGCTTGTCTCCCGGCTTTGCATTTGCAAGTGCCTCATCAAGTCCCTTTATGACCCACGATTCTCCTACAGAAACGAGTTTTGGTTGATATTTTACATTAGCTTCAAAAATTGAATATTTCTTTGCGTCTTCTGAGCTTGTTGTCTCAAAGACCTCATTGGTGTCTTTTACCTTTGCAGTATAATCAATTAGAACTAACGAGCCTTTAGATAAAGTCAACGCGATCCATCCTCGAATTTCCTAATATTAAGTTAAGGTGATTTTAGAGCTTTTAGTTTGTCTTCTGCAATCTTGAGTGCTTCCATGGATTTAGTTTTGTAACCCATCATCTCCAATGTCGAACCGATGGCAGAGATTGTCCTCATGACATGGTATCCCTGTACCTCACCCATACATCCTACGCGGAAGACCTTGCCTTTGAGATTGCCAAACCCGCCTGCCACAAGTACGCGGAACTTGTTTGCCAGAGTATTTCGAAAAGTCTTATCCTCTAATCCGTCAAGATAGTTGAGGGCAACTACCACCGTTGATCTGGAATCCTCCTTTGCAAACGGAGTCAATCCGAGCGCACTCAAGCCCGAATAAAGAGCATCAGAACATATCCTGTGGCGCCTTATTCTGTTGTCAAGACCCTCCTCTAAAATCACATTCATTGCCTCTCTGTATGCATACAAGAGAGGTAACGCCGGAGTGAATGGTGTGTGTTTTGATTCTTCATAATACTTGAAGTATCTTGACAGATTGAAGTACATTGTGTTGGGCGGATTTTCAATCATGTATTTTTTAGCTCGAGGGTTTACTACTATTGGTGATATGCCTGGCGGCGCAGCAAAAGCCTTTTGCGCCCCCGTCATGGCAACATCCACGCCCCATTTATCCATAGGAAATTCCTCTCCACCAACAATCGAAACTCCATCTACAACATAATAACAGTCATTTCTTGACGTGAGATCCTTTATCCTGTCCAGATATTTTATCATGGTACCAGTTGATGTTTCATTCCAGACACAGTAAAACGCCTTGACATCCTTGTTGTTATCAAATGCCTCCTTGACTTTATCGAACGTAGCATTCTCTCCGGGGTTGGTTTGGAGTTTTATCACGTTGGCTCCGGCCCACTCTAACATTTGGGCTAGCCTGCCGCTAAATTCGCCGTTTACTGGAATGATTACCTTATCTCCTTTCTTGATTAGATTTACTACACTGGCCTCAACTGCACCAGTGCCGGAAGCCGATAGTAAAACAGCCTCACCGTTGCTTTGGAATACCGTCTTTGTCTTTTCCACTGCATCTTCATAAAGTTCTACAAAATCGTCGCTTCTGTGATTGATCATCGGAGTATACATTGCCCGCATTACTCGTTCTGGTACATTTGTTGGACCTGGAAGCATGACTAGATATTCCAAATAAACTCGCCTGTTGGGGTGTTTTTCCGGCCGTATTTATAATATTGCGGCAGATCGGCCCCACTACTGACAGCTTTGTAGTCTACCTTTGGCGCCTATTTTTAGCAGGACATTTCTTGTTCCCTCCGGAACAAGGTCTGTCCAGTCCTGATCAGTTACAATCTTCTCACGTATGTCAGTTCCTGACAGAATCTCTCTTTGTTTTAGCGGCACTGCCACCACTTTGATTCCACGCTTTCTGTAAAGATTCTGTGTAAAATCGTCATTTGAGAACACCACGTCATACTTTGGTACTATGGCATCAACATGGTACGTCCACTTTGCATGATCGTTGACATCTGGTATATAGTAAATCTGGATCTTCTTTAGGTCTGTCGCACTAAGTGACGTTTTTATCATCTCTTTTCTTTCGTCCGCAGTGAACGGGTTTCTTTTTTCATGTGACCTGTTAGAGCTTCCTATGCCGATTGAGAGTCTCTCGACATTTTCTAGAGCAAATCTTACTGCAGCCAAGTGTCCAAGGTGAAATGGCTGAAACCTGCCTATCAGAAGACCGTCCATACTATCTGTCTTCGCGGTTTGTTTAAAAAACTATCATGGATTTTAGATATCTGATGAATCTTCTGGAAATAGATGGCTCATTTGGCGAAGGGGGAGGTCAAATCCTCCGCAGTGCGGTAAGCCTTGCGTGTATAATGCAAAAGCCAATTCACATAAAGAACATACGTCACAATAGGAAAATCCCAGGACTGCGGGCACAGCATCTGACTACCTTACAAATTCTAGCCAATGTGTGTGATGCCAAAACAGAAGGAATGAATCTGGGCTCGACATCAATAACATTTATTCCTGGAAAAATGAAGGATGCCGTCCTCTCAGAAAATGTTGGAACTGCAGGAAGTATCACGCTTGTATTGCAAGCTCTCATCCCAGTAGTCTCACTTTCTGGAAAAAAACTCCAACTCACCATAACGGGGGGAACGGATGTTCCATGGAGTCCCACCACTGCATACACTCAATACGTATTTGCAGAGGCATACTCGAGGATCGGAATCGAATTTTCAATGAAGATACGCAAGCGTGGATATTATCCAAAGGGGGGAGGACTTGTGGATGTAGTAATAAATCCATGTAAGCGGATACTTCCTATCTCATTTTCACGGCGGGTTGAAAAGACTGCAAAAATTATAGGCAGTTTTACCGGCCTTGACGAGCAAATCTTAAACTCTTTGGAAAAAACAAAAACCCTTTTGGAAGAAAGACAGTTTGCAACGCAGATGCAATGTAGTCAAGAAACAGCAAAAAATCCTGGCGGCTCTCTTTTGATATTTTCATCCGACTCTAGCTCGGTTATAGGTGCTGACGAATTACTAGACATCAAAAATATTGCTTCACTTGGAACAAAATCTTTCTTGGAATTTACCAAATCTAATCTAGGTGTGGATGTGAACCTCTCAGACATGCTTGTCGTGCCCATGAGTTTTTGTCAGGAAACGTCCACATTTTCTGTAAGGCACATATCAAAACATCTTGAGACAAACCTGTACATCACATCAAAAATCACGGGCTGCAAGTACGGCGTTGGCAAAATAGACGGCGGATATGAGGTACGAATCAGGGGCGAATCAAACCCCGGCATCAAGTAGCGCCGCAACAAACAGGATTGACACGGAAATAACTACGGTTACTTCTCCAACGATTATGATCTTTTTTCTTAACTTGAGAATCTCAGAGTCAGTGAGTTTTTTCTGCATTATTTTATCTTCAACTTCTTTTCGTATAATTCTCACATGTACTGCAAACGAAATCAAAAGCGCAATCACAAGAATTATCTTGATTACAACAAACGTTCCATAGCTTGTCAGCATTATGTGTTCGGGCCTGAGCAGCATCTGATGTACGCTATACACGCCAGTTCCAATCAGTATTAGTAATGCAGGTATTGCAATCTTGTTAAATCTCCTTCCCACCTTGATCATTATCTGCAGCCGCTCCTCCACCGATGGTATCATTGTCTTTAGTACGGGAGCAAATACAATTGCAATAAAGAGCGAGCCGCCAACCCAGATTGCAGCTCCAACCAAATGAATCCATGTTATGATTGCCTGCTCAAGCGTCATTACGTTCTCAAGTCCGAGTTCAAATATTATCTATTGGAACGTTTTTTAGTTGTAATCATTTGGTAATAGATGATTGGCACTACAAGGTAGAGTGATTATCTATGTGGCTATAGCTTCGCTTTTAGCATTACTTGGAGGTATCACATGGTACGCAAGCCTTGATAACCCACAGCTGGAAATGGCGCAAGTTCAGCTAGGGACTGTAAAAGTTGTGAACGTTAATCCATTTGAAAGCAGAGCAACGCTGGAGGTTGGCTTTAAAGTGAGGAATCCAGGTGACAAATCCTTTACGGTCTCACACATAGATTACGAGCTGTTTGCAAACGGAGTTTCACTTGGCCGCGGGCAGTATTCTGTTCAAGATATACCAATGCCAGGACGTGCAATATTTCCAACCGATGCGGAAATAGAGCTTCCAAGCCTGTTTTCACTTGTGCCCACATCTGAGAGCGCTCAGGTGTACACTGCAATAGTAAATAATCAACCTGTAACCTACAGCGCAAAAGGCATGATGTCTGTAGAGTCTGCTTGGAGCATTGTTGAAAAGGAATTTGACGTATCCCAATAATTTGTAAAATGGTGGGCCGAGAGAGATTCGAACTCTCGATCACCGCCGTGTCGAGGCGGTATCCTAACCAACTAGACTACCGGCCCAATGAAGTACAAGACTTGTCGTCTACATTATTAATCTTGATACTAGTCCAGTCACAACCTACAATATCTTTCTAGTATTTCCCTAACTGTGGCTTATTACGACCTGAATCTTTAAACTACAATCAGATCACACTATTAGTAAATGAGTGAGTTTTCCAATCAAGAAAAATCCGGACTGTACAAAGCAATCTATACGCGTCGTGACGTAAGAGCTCATTTTAACTCAAAACCAATAAGTGCTGAGGCTTTAGCACGTATACTTAATGCTGCGCATCACGCACCATCAGTAGGATTCTCTCAACCATGGAATTTTATTCTAATACGTGATGTACAAACAAAATCCAAAATAAAAGATTCCTTTGAGATCGAAAGAGATCGCTCATCCAAACAAGTTGATGGAGAAAAAAAATCAAAGTATCTTTCACTAAAATTAGAAGGAATACTGGAATCTGATGTCAACATTTGCATCACATACGATCCAAGCAGATTTGGCCCATTTGTCATAGGGAGATCAAGTATACCAGAAACTGGCATATACAGTGTATGTTGTGCAGTACAAAACCTGTGGCTTGCAGCAAGATCAGAGGAAATTGGTGTTGGTTGGGTGAGCATACTGTCAAATAACTCACTGAGGGAGATCCTTGGCCTTCCAGAACACATCGTGCCGGTTGCGTATCTCTGCCTTGGGCATGTAAGTGAATTTGCAGAAAAGCCAGACCTTGAAACTGCAAAATGGCTTCCAAGACTTGAACTCAAAGATGTGGTATATTTTGAAAAGTGGGGGCTCAAGGAGGATCCTGACTGGAACAAGATATACAATCTAATCCGTACCAATCTTGATTACGCTTTTATGTAAACACCAATGAGTTTTGCTGGGCTTGTGGCGCAGAGTCTTCTGACGCGAAATCTGGATAGCGTGGCAGCCTCCTAAGTTGCAGGTCGAGGGATCGAAGCCCTCCAAGCCCGCTTCAACTTTAATTTAAATAGAAACATGAAATGAGATGATCATGAAGGTTGTAGTTATTTCAGGCAGCCCAAGAAAAACTGCAAACACCCAAATCATGATGAAGTTCGTTTACGACTATGCCAAATCGAAAAATCCTGATACCAAATTCATCAACCTCTCAGAAGGAGGAGTTGACTGTTATCGTGGGCCCAATGAGAATTATTCGGAAACTACGCTGCAAGCAGCCAAAGATATAATGGAAGCCGATGTCTGGCTTGTTGGAACGCCAATTTATAACTCGTTTTTCAGCTCCTCCCTCAAGAATCTGTTTGAATACATAAGCTACAAAAGCACTGCTGGAAAGACGGCTGGCCTTGCTATCTTAGCGTCAGGTTACATTGGCTTTACCAATGTGCAGACCATGTTGACTCAGCTGATGAGCTACTTTAGGGTCATAACCAATCCAAAGGCAGTATACATGACTGTTGATATGATACAGGACGGCCAGATAGTAAATGAAGAACAAAAAACAAGACTTAGGGAACTTGTTGATGATACCTTGAAGCTTGCTTCTAGGCGCTAGTGTTGTTTTCCAAGTACACGACTTTGAAGATCTTTATGATATAGTCACCTTCAAAGATCTTTGTCACCTTTCCATCTGTGACATCTCTTACACGGAATTTGTACTCATAAGTACCATCGTCATTAATTGGTGTCTGTGCAAAATGAACTGGCTCGTCGTTCTTGAAGAACTGTATTATTACATGGTGTCCGTCGACCGGATTTGTCACCGTTCCCTCTACATACCCCCAAGGTATATTGCTGTTTGATGGGGCATGAAACGGAATAACAGTCGTTTCAAGACCTATTGATGAGTCCAACGGAATAACTGTGGTTTCTGCAAATGCAGTAGCGGAAAATGCCGCAACCAAGAACAGACCTGCAAGAGCAGCCTTTAAAATCATCAAAATATTTTTTCAATAGTCAAATATTAAGATGACGTATGAATTATTCAGTGAGCGAACCAGTCCTAAATGATGGGTGTGCATGCAAGTGCCACTTTGGAGGTGCAATAAGCTGTCCTGGGTGTAAAAAACAACACAGAGTGCGTGGTTGTGGGCATTGCAAGTAACTATTTTCGCTTTGCCTCTTTTGATGCAAGGACTTTTAGGTTTGCAAGCTCTGCCTTGAGCGCCTCGATCTGCACTAATGTCTCCAAGTTGGCGATCTGTTGACGCAGCTTGACGATCTCTTCATCCTTTAATTTTACTTCGTCTTTTATTCCGTTCAATTCTGCAGTAAATGATTCTTTGAATTTCTTTAGCTCGTCAATTGAAACCGAAGTGACCGCAGTCGAGTGTGTGGTTGCTCTAACTAAGCTTTTTTTTTCGTCTTCGTGATGCGTACCATGTGATCCGTGTTTGTGCGCGTAATCGGCGCTTTTCTGCGCCATCCAGCAAATGAAAGCCAAAAACCACGTTACCACTAGCGATACTAGTAACAACTGGTCAAGCTCCGCAGGCATGATAAAATACATGCCAGTCAAAAATGCTGCAAAAGCGGATACTACTACCGTAGCTAAATGATTGCCCAGATAGCCCATATTTTTATGCAGACTACAAGTCGAATATAACAGTAGTGTTAGTTATCGTAAATAAGAAAATAAAAGATGAACGAAGTTTATTCGTCTTTTTCTTCGTTTGCCGATAATTCCGCTTGTGGAATATCGGACTGTAAAATCTTAATCTTTGCCAGCAGCTCGTTCCTCAAGTCACGTGCAACTCGTCGTACTGTTGGTCTTGGAACACCAAGTTCCTCGACAACCTTGGAGTAAATGTCTTGTTTGTCAGTAAGCCCCTTTTCAAGATAAGAATTGATCGCTTGTTTTATGACAGTGCTCTGGTTTGTGCGATTCACAAACTGTAATTTTTCTCGTTCTATATAAGACTATAACTTTTCTTATTGGTAAATTACCAATACAATTCAAACTAAAAATTATTATACATATCCGATACTGTCATCAAAATATCACCCTTCGATAGGGGTCAAGTCCATCTGGTAACTTTGTAATTTTTACAAAGCTACTTTGTAAATAATTCATCATTTACTATGCCTTCTGATAGCAAGACTCTTATGGTAAGAAACTGAACGTGGCAGTAATTGGCATCGGCAGTTATAGAAACCAAGTTCGGAAAAATTGCATTCAAATTACTACCTGATATAGCGCCAGAGACTGTTAGAAACTTTACAACTTTGGCAAAGTCCGGATTCTATGATGGTACGCTATTCCATAGGGTAATTCCAGGGTTTATGATTCAGGGCGGTGACCCAAACACCAAGAGCAGTGATAAGAGCAAGTGGGGGTTTGGCGGACCAGGATATACAATCAAGGCCGAATTCAATTCGCGCTCTCACCTAAGAGGCATAGTTTCAATGGCAAGAGCTGCAGATCCCAATAGTGCTGGCTCTCAGTTCTTTATAGTCACAGCAGACAGCACCTTCCTTGACAGGCAGTATACCGTATTTGGCGAGGTAACCGAAGGCATAGGTATAGCTGACAAGATTGTAAATCAACCAAGAGACAAGAATGACTGTCCTCTAGACGAAATAAGAATGACCAAAGTCACAATATCAGAGTAGACCTGCCTTGAAACGATTAATCCTTACAATACTGGTAGCGGCATTCTTCTCATCAAATATTGCATTTGCACAAGAATTCAACTTTGGCAGCCCTGCAACCCAGACAGTACAAATCCAAATTGATGAGGAAGGAAATGCACATGTCAAACATGTGGTGGAAAAAAGCAGAAACTCTCAGCAAATAAGCGTCATAAGCGACAATTTTTACAATTTCACAATAGCTGACGTGAGAGGAGGCGAAATAGACTTTGCAGAGGTAAGCGGAGAAACCATGACGCTTTTGATCTTCCCAACAGACATCAACGTTGTGATGGAATATGTAATCGATAAGGCAGTTACAGAGGAAAACGGTCTTTGGACTTGGAACTATCTGTATCCTGCAAGTACTACTTTCTTTATGCCAAAAGATGTGGAGTTTGTGCTTGCAAATTCAATTCCTGTTCCGCTACAGGAAGTAAAGGGGATAAGATGCCATGGTTGTCAATTGAAATTAGAGTATGAGGAGAGAACTTCTGAAAAAATACAGCAAATAACATGGGAGGGCAAATCATTTGATGTGAGAATTCTGGCTACCGGAACCATTTCTGCACTTAAATTTGATCAACCAAACAAGATGATTAGCATTGATGTTGAAAAGGACCAATATGTGACTTTGGTCATCCCAAAGGAACTCCTCTGGAACCCGTACGAAGTCCTTCTTAACGATAAACCGATTGTAAAGTACGAATTCTATCAAACAGACAAGGAAGCATGGCTTAACTTCAAGCCAAATGAGAATGGTACTGTCACAATAATTGGGGTCTCTGCAGTGCCGGAATTTCCACTGGCTACAATTTTGGTACTTGGCGCTGCAATGGTGGTAGTTGCCAAGCTATCAAGCCGATTTAATCGCCACTAGATCCACAAGAGCAAAATCCATACTCATCAATTCTTACATCACATATTGGACACTTTTCCCCATAGTCTACCTCCCATGGCTCCTTGCCGAACAATCTATAATGATCATCAATTTCAATTGGAATAATTCGCTTTTTTATCAATACAGTATAGTCTGTTTTTTAGTATAATAATTTTCGATAAATCCCAAGTTATTAAAAGAGACAACGTATTTTCACAGATATGAAATGCGATTGTGGATGTCACTGTATAAAATGCAAGAGCAGCAATCTAGAATCATTCAAAGTTGGAGAGACTGAATCTGATGGCTATTTTGACATGCACCATACATGCAGAGAGTGTGGGGCCCACTTTGATCATCTGGATGGAACTATATTCTCAAAATGTCAACTATGCAACTTTAATGTTTAAGCTGCTCTTCTTTAAAATAACACACCTTATTTTCCAGAGTGTTTTTTGCCAAACTTTTCTGGAACGCACGCTTTGTCAACACCTTTGATACGGCAAGCGGACTTGCAAGCCAACCATGATCCCGTAATCGCTCTACCGTTTCCATTACCGTTCGCGGCTTTGAGAAGAAATAATCTTTTTCAAGAACGTCTATTTTTTGCGGTATCTCGTTGTCGCTGATCGGAATTGGCTGAGTAAACTCTGGCTCATGGAATTCGGCATCATTTAACATTCCAAGATAACCAGTCTGCCGCGAGCCAGATTCTGCTTGTGTAGAGTATGTGGATTCCACAACTCTGGCCTTGTTATCATCAAGGGTCTGTGCAATATCCACGATTACCTGCTTTGCAGTATCATTATCGATGTAAAAGTCTCTGGACTCGATTTCTACTTCATTTTCGCCCAGTTTGAGCCTGATCTTTGCCAATTATGCTAAATTAGTCAGCTTTTGATTTATTCTACTAGCTTAACGTCGCTTGAAGATCGGATCAAAAATTTTACACATATTATCAGAAAATTTTTCGCCCTTGGACACAAAAAGCAATTTGTCATCTGAAATCGTGGGCAAAAAACTGCTTATAGCAATAATAGTAGTGATTGGAATAGCTGCGTTTGGATACTCTCAATATGCTTTTGCATCCCAGATTAACGCAAAAATAACAGACAGCCAATTGATAGAAAAGACAGACAAAGGCTCACTTTACAACCTGCAATTGGAGTTTAACAATCCATCTCTACTGATACTCAATGCTGGAAAGACAGAGTTTGTAATACTTGCAAATGATAGAACACTTGGGGAAGGCGATCTTGATCCATTTATGTTGCCAGCTCTTGGGAAAGCAACAACATCTGGAATGTTCCTCCGTGATCAGTCTGCAGAAGAAAACTCTAAAGTAAAGATCACCGGGATCACAAAATATCAGCTGCTCTTTGCTTCAATTGATGTTCCGTTCACATACTACCCGACATATGAGCAGACTAGAGGATTTATACAAGACACATAATTTCTCAAATCGATGCTGACTGTTTTCGGTTCAACTGCTCTAGACACAATCAGAACTCCAACCAAGGTGTTAAAGGACGTACTAGGTGGTGCTGCCACATTTGCAGGAATCTCGGCCAGTTTCTTTGTTGATACCGGGCTTATTGCAGTTGTAGGAAATGACTTTCCAAGGAAATATCACAATCTTTTGGCCCGTTATCTTGATCTTTCCGGCTTTGTCATTAAAGAGGGGAAGACATTCCGCTATGATGGCAGCTATGATCAGACTCTCAGCAAGAGAACAACAAACAAGACGGAGCTTAACGTACTTGGACAATTCAAGCCCTCCGTTCCAGAACAATACCGAAAATCCGAGTTTGTGTATCTTGCAAACAACGACCCTGATCAAAATACTGCACTAATCAAAGAATTTGACAACGTGAAATTCTCAATGTGTGATACAATAGAGTATTGGATCACAACAAAACGTTCCTCCGTCATCAAGATGATAAAATCCGTGGATGCAGTTGTCATTAACGATGAGGAGGCAAAACTTCTCACAAAGGAATTCAATCTAATAAAATGCGCAAAAAAAATGATGAATTGGGGTGCAAAATACGTGATAATCAAAAAGGGAGAGCATGGGTCACTTCTCTTCTTTGATGATGTCATTTTTCCATCAGTTGCATTCTCGCTTGAAGATATAGTTGATCCAACTGGGGCCGGCGACTCGTTTGCAGGTGCAATGATTGGCTATCTTGCAAACAAGCGCAAGACCACCCTATCTGAGATAAAGCGAGCCGTAGTCTATGGGAACGTACTTGGTTCGTTTGCGGTCGAACGATGGGGAATAGATGGACTAACTCATCTATCAAAAACACAAATTGAAAGACGGGCAAAAAAATATCACAATATGATTGACTTTTGAAAAGTTATACACTAGAGATCTAATACAAAAACATGGATAGATTGGATTCTATTTTTTCCATGCAAAAGGGTCTTGCAGAGATGATGAATCTTGATAGGTATCCAAAGGATACAGAAGGGAGAGTTTCTGCTCTCTGTACTGCAATAATTCATGAGGCAGTGGAATTACAGCGTACTACAAACTGGAAATGGTGGAAAAAACCAACCCAGTTCGATATCGAAGATGCAAAAGAGGAACTAATTGACATATGGCACTTTGTCGTGCAGGCCTCACTTGAACTGGGACTGACCCCAGATGACATATTGGAAGAATATAAGAAAAAAAATCAGATAAACAGAGATCGACAGAAAAATGGATACTAGATTAGAGAGCGCAAGTCTTCAAGACTGGTAGTGCCTATTGCGTCAATAATTCTTATTTTATTTTGAAACTTTGCAATCTCTGAGTTTGAAACAGAAAGTACTGGCTCTGGACTAACAGAATTTACTATCCTGCCATCTGTATCGACGCCGTATTTGTGTACTTGCAAAAGCGAATGTCCGGCCCTATGACCTGATACTTCCTTGCCGCACAAAATCAACATGCTCAGATTCTCGTTTTGATTGACGTGGCGAATTAGTGCATCTATTCCCTTATTTTCTGAAAGCAGCCTTCCCGCAAGTGCAATGCGGCTCAAAACATCCGATCCTGCAATCTCTTTTAGGAGTTTCATGCTAGATAGTGTGCATACTGCCACGTTCGATCGAGGATTTCCATAAAACACATCCTCATGTATTGGCAGAATGATCTTGCAAATCTCGCCTGCTATATCGTTCAAATTCATAACGATCTGCGAATTATCTTTGCAGTTTTTTCGAGGTGTTCTCGTTGCACAGCTGGTTGGACTGGAAGTGACAGAACACTTGCAGCAGCCCAATCGGTATTTGGGAGTCTGATCTTTTTATCAAAATAGGGTGTCCTGTGTACTGGTGTTGCATAATATACGGCAGCACCAATTCCGGCTTCATTTAGAGCCATCATCAGTTTGTTTCTGTTTTTTGCTGCAATGGTGTAAAGATACCAGTTTACATTGACTCCCTTCCTTTCCCTTGGCAATACAATATCTGCACCGTCAAGCATATCTGTTAGGGTTCTTGCATTCTTTCTTCTTGCTTGAAGAAAGCGTGGAAGCTTTCTCATCTGCACTTTTGCAATTGCAGCATTGATTTCTGGCATTCTAAAATTCAGTCCTAACATGCGTGTATCATAACCATGTATCATGCCATGGTTTCTTATCATGAGCAATTTTTCCCAGATCTTTTTGTTTGATGTCACTATCACTCCTCCTTCTCCTGCAGTGATCACCTTTGCAGCATACAGTGAAAAGCAGCCAAGCTCGGACATGGTGCCAGTATGTCTTCCTTTGTAAGTGGAACCCAAAGATTGTGCGGCATCTTCTATAACACTAAGATCATTTTTCTTTGCAATCTCTGCTATCTCGTCCATATATGCTACATTTCCGTACAAATGTACCGGAATTACCGCCCTTGTCCTACGTGTGATCTTCTTTTGCAGATCTGTTGGGTCCATAGTGTAATTATCTTTTAAAATGTCGACAAAAACGGGTTTTGCACCAACGGAAATTACTGAATTTGCAGTAGCCACAAAAGTAAATGATGGAACAAGAACCTCATCGCCTTTTTTTATGTTCAAAGCATATAGTGCCGCCTGCAGGGCTGCCGTCCCAGTATTCACCGCAACGGCGTATTTTGATTTTACAAAAGATGAAATCTTCTTCTCAAATTCCTGTACATTCTTGCCCCCATGATTTGCCGACGAGGTAAGACTGCCTTTCCTAAGTGCTGCGCTTACCTCAGCAATCTCTTCACGTCCAAGGAGTGGTAGATTTACAGGAATTTTCACGAGTCTGTCTTTTTCTGCAACTTTAATAAACCTCATCAAAATATTTGATGACTTTTATACCCATATTGTTGATCTGTCACATCGTATGACTTCACGACACCTTCAGGAAACTGATGTGGGATACAAAGTATTCTTGTACATATTCTATGTCTGTGCCTTCATAATGGCTTCAATTACGATATACGGAGCATATGCTATGATTCTCGAATGGCAAGAAAACGGAACATATGTGATGGGTGAGGTACTGGTAAAAACAGAGGTTCCATTTCCCAATTTTGCCAAACTGATAACTTGGTTATTCTTTGCTTGCATAATTGGATGGTACTGCGTCTCTAGAATAGGATGGAAAAAGGCTGTCCGGCTCTATTCTTGGAAGATGGCATTGCTACAACTCATGTTGCTAGGATTTGCTATCATCTGCCTTTATGAGGTATTGTACAACTTTACAGTACTTAACGCACAAATCTCTGCAGGGATTCGCGACGGACAGGTACCGGACATAGACTCACTAACTGTGGCTTATCCGGATCCAAACAGACCATGGAATCTCATCTTTGCTACCAAGATCTTCCTTGTTGGATTTCTAATATCTGCTCACGCATTCTACCTTAGCACAAGGCCGCGCAAGTCGGTAGACGAGATAGAAAACTAATTCACACTTGGCACAAGCTAGCTTTATAGACTTTTATAGAATAATCCAAACAAATTGGACATTACAGAAAAAGTTGATCTGATAGCAAAACCGCCAACTGCGGAAATTGTAACAAGGGAAGAGCTAACACATCTTTTTGAAACAAATTCAAAACCAAAGCATTACATCGGCCTTGAAATATCCGGATTTTTGCATCTTGGTAGTCTGCTAAGTACCGGTTTTAAAATTAACGACTTTATCAAAGCCGGGGTACAATGCAACATCTTTCTTGCAGACTGGCACACTCTGATTAATGATAAACTAGGTGGCAATTGGGACACCATATCGAAGGTGTCTAATTACTACGAAAAGGCATTCAAGCTGGTCTGTCCTGGCGTGGAAATAATACGCGGAACAGAGCTATACGAATCAAAAAAGGACTACTGGAAGGATTTAGTTCAATTCACAAAACACATGACACTGGCACGTACAATGAGAACTCTGACTATAATGGGAAGATCAGAAACTGAAGAAAAGATTGATCTGGCCAAACTTCTCTATCCACCGATGCAGGCAGTCGACATACACACAATGGAAATTGATATTGCACACGCTGGAATGGATCAACGGAAAATTCACATGCTGGTGCGAGAAGTGTTTCCAAAGATGAAATGGAAAGTTCCAGTGGCAGTGCATCATTCTCTTCTACCAGGACTTACAGAGCCCACAAGTTCCAATGAGGAAGATCTGGGAACGAAGATGAGCAAGTCAAAACCATCATCTGGCATTTTTATACATGATACTGATGATGAGATAAAATCAAAGATAAAGAAGGGATGGTGTGAAGCAGGAAACACGGCCACCCCGATCCTCCAAATAGCAAAACACATCATATTCAACCAATTCTCTGAGATCACAATCGAAAGGCCGGAAAAATTTGGAGGAAATGTAACCTATTCAAGTTACTCTCAGTTAGAATCAGATTTTGCCGCAAGTAAGCTACACCCTATGGATCTCAAACAAGTTGTAGGCGACTATCTAGTCAAGATAATCTCGCCCATAAGAGAGAAGATTGGACTTGATGACGACCTTTACAACACAATAAAAAACAGTATCTAGGCACTTTCCAAGTTGTACTTTGATGTATATCCTCTTGGATTTATCATCAGATCTTTGAAACTATACGTTGAAGAATTGCCAATGATGACAGTGCTGATCATCCCAAGATGATCAGAGTGTCTTTCCATATTGTCCAGATCCGTCATTATTATCTTCTGGGAATCACGATATGCCCCCTTAATTATGGCAACCGGGGTTGTGGGCTTGCGATACTTGAGCAGTATCTTTCGTGTATCTTGTAGTTGATGTATCCTTTTTTTGCTTGCCGGATTGTAAATCACAATCACATAGTCGCCTTGGGCTGCGGCCTCAACGCGTTTTACTATGATGTCCCATGGCACTAAAAGGTCACTCATGCTTACTACTGCAAAATCTGTCATAAGAGGAGATCCTATCAGAGATGCACATGAGTTAAGCGCCGAAACTCCTGGAACAATCTCAACATACAATCCTGTTTTCGGATCCCAGCCTGATTCTGCAAGAATCTCATAAATCAAACCTGCCATGCCATAAATTCCAGGATCGCCGCTTGAAACAAGTGAAACCACCTTTCCTTCTTTTGCCAAATCGATGCATTGCTTTGCTCGTTCCACCTCTTGCGTCATTGCATAACGATGAATCTCCTTTCCCTTTATCAGATCTTCCACCAAACCAACATAGGTATCATATCCAACAATTGTGTCGCTTTCCTCGATCACCTGTTTTGCTCTGAAAGTCATGTGGTCATGGCTCCCAGGTCCGACGCCTACAATGTAGAGTTTTCCTTCCAAGTGCTTGTAATTAATTGTAAAGTAATTTATAGAATATGATGCCAGCCAAAACCGCGGTTGCACTTACAGTATGTGTAATCCGAATATTCCGGTTGTAGATGCAACCTCAAACATTATGTGGGCACCAACCCCAATACTTACTGCCGATACGGTATATCGCAAAACCCTGCTTATCCTTCCGGCATGCGTTGATACCGCAAATGGCAACGCAATCACACCGCTAACCAACATCATCCCAAGTATAGATCCAACCCCAAAAACTAGAATAAAAGATAAGATCGTTTGCATGTCGCTAAAGGTACTTGCAACCAATACCACCAAGCTTCCACTTCCTGCAAGTCCATGGATGCATCCTATAAGGTAAGAACGATGTCCGTGTTTGTGTTTGTCACTGTGCGTGTGAGGATGAGTGTGAATTGTACCATCGCTGTGCGTGTGAGGGTGAACATGTTTGTCGGTCAGCATTCTCTTTGTAATGTATGCTGAAGCGCCAAGGAATACCAGCATCACTCCAACCACAAATTCAAGTCCGCTGAAAATTTCTTCTGAAATCTCCAAGGAAAAAAGAAACACTAGTACCCCGACAAGAACCAAAGTTGACGTGTGACCAGCTCCCCACAGCGCTCCAAGTATTGATGATCTGAGCGTATTTGTGCCTAGTCGTGCTTTGATTGTACTGGCCTGTTCTGTCTTGTTTCTTGCAACTTGGGTTGATACTGCAGCTACATGGTCTGGCTCAAATGCGTGCAGTAGACCTATCACAAAACCGGCGGCCAGTACAAAAAGTGGCGTTGCCATTGGCAACTGTTCTACTAACTCATCAATCATATAGTGCTCCTAGGTGCATGTTTTGCATATTACAAAGCTCCTAAAACATACTCGTTTACTGGAATTGGGGTTTGTATGACTATT
>JAWCRP010000009.1:0-21761 GCA_038869175.1 Candidatus Nitrosotenuis sp.
ATCATACTTGTCAGACAATACATCCATCACCTGCTCTGATGTGATACGGCTCTTTGATGATACTGCGATCCTATATGCATCAGATCGTGTTTCCACTTGAAAGCCCGTCTTGGAGGAAAGCATCGATGAGAGAATTGTAGCAAGAGTGGAGTTTATCTTTGTGCCAAAGCATGCATGCAAAACTACAGTTCCCTGGCCTCTTTGCGATTCGACCACAATATTTTTTTCATCCGGCGTGATAGGCATGTTTAGTGCAGAGATTGCATTGTCTGGAAGGATGAGTGCACCGGATCGCACCTTGCTTCTAAATTGCCCTACCCTTGCTGCAGTTTTATAGTCGACCGGGATATTTTCACCCTCCCAGTACGGCACAGTTATTCCCCCTGCGCGTATTGGTTCCACATTAACCTTTAGAACGGATTCGTCCACATTGATGATTCTCCACTGCGTTCCGCGCAGAACAAATACGTTGCCTGGCTCCCCAAAGTCCCCAACAAATCTCTGATCCAGACTTCCGATTATCCGCTTTGTGATTGTGTCAAACACCTTGAACTTTAGTATGTCAGGAATGGTAGAAAGATTCTCAAAGTAATATCGGTAGCACTTGGCAGTCTTTCTAAACTCCATGTTTTCCCTGTCAAAGCGAACAAGAAAGTTTGAATCAAGCAACTCAAGCACGTCAACAAGATCCTCAAGTGCAAGATTTCTAAAAAGAAATGAATTGCGGAACAGCTCAAAGGCCGAGTCGACTGCAACGTTGCCCTTTTGCATCGACAGCCCTACAAGGTGGTGTGCAAGCACATCAAGCGAGCCGTCGTGGACTTGCTGCTCCTCTATCGATCCCTGCTGTATTCTGTCAAGTATTGCTCTTGCCTCAAGCTCATCATCGACGTTGTTTGTTACTATGATGCCTTTTGCCGAGGAGTGCTTGCTGTGCTTGCTTCGCCCGATTCTCTGCATGAACTTTGATACCTGGCGTGGAGAGCCATAGTGCATGACCAGATCTACTGAGCCAATATCAAGTCCAAGCTCAAGTGATGATGTACATACAACAAGTCTTGATCGTCCCGCCTTAAGGTTCTGCTCTGTCTCTTCTCTTACCTGTTGTGAGAGTGAGCCGTGATGAAGCTCAACTGATATTGGGGATTTTTCTCGCAGTATTGATGCTAAAAACTCTGCTTCTCCTCTTGTGTTGGTGAAGAGGAGTACCGGCGAGCTTAGATTGAGCTTGACAAGATAGTCGATGATAAAATCTGCAACCTCGTTTATTGTTCCGTTAACGTGTTTGATTTCTACATCGTATTTTCTTATTGTGTTGTCCCTTATTATCTCGCATTTTCTTTTTGTTCCTACAAGAAACTTTGCCGCATCGGCAGGATTTCCCACGGTTGCAGAAAGTCCGATTCTTGTCATTGGAAGGCGTGCGTTCAGTTGGAGCCTTTCTATGCTTACGGAAAGCTGCGAGCCCCTTTCATTAGATAAGAGATCGTGTATTTCGTCCACAACCATCCATTCCAGCTCTGAGAGCGCATCAAGCATCTTTTGCTGTGTCAAAAGTATCACCAGTGTTTCCGGCGTTGTGATTAGCACATCAGGCGGATTTTCAGTTATCTTTTTTCTTGCATATTGTGACGTATCGCCATGTCGTATCTCAATTGTGAGCTTTTCTGCCTCTGCATACTTGATTATTCTGTGAAATACGTCACGGTTAAGGGCCCGCAGCGGAGTCACATAGAGAGCTTTTATCTTTCCTTTCTTTTTGGAATTTGCAATCAATGAAAATGCAGGTATCACCGAACACTCTGTCTTGCCTGAGCCCGTCGGGGCAATTATTAGCGAGTCCTTTTTCTGAATTATCTGCGGTATTGCCTTTTTTTGAATTTCTGTTAGCTGCGTAAAACCAAGGCTGTGAAATTTTGCAATTACTGATTCAAGTTGTCTGTTGTGCGTCCTTTCTTGACTTTGCTCGCTCATATACCATTATTCCAACGACTCCAATTGCAAACAAGACCACTGTGATGATCGGAATGGAATCAAAGATGCCCGCCATGCAGGTATCATGCGTGTCTGAGTTAAATAGCTTCAGTCAGCCCGTCCTTTGTTATCTTGTATGAGAACAGATCAGTCTTTGCATTAATCAGAACGCGTCCCTCATAGCCTGTCTGCGTCCTTGTCAGCCCGATCTTGACGTGTGTGAAAAGACCGATAATTGTATCCATGTTTTCGCGTTCTGTTTGATCAATCTTTCGTATCATGTTTACCACTATTACTGGAATCTTTTTGCTTGCAGCAGCCTCCGCTAAGGCTCGCATATACTTTGCAAACTGTGTATTTTTTTCTAGCATCTGCTCTCCTTTAGAGTATTCAAATGAGAACAGATCGGTGATGCTGTCCACTATTGCGAGCGTAAAATCACCTGAGACAATTTTTGAGACGCCGTCTATCTGCTCGCGTATGTTTGTTGCCCTGCCCACAGTGATTCTATCAAGCAGTAAGGGATCGAGGTTGCGAGATTTTACCAATTCCATCAATCTTTCCGGTCTGAAGCTTCCAGTTGTGTCCTGATAGAAAACACTTCCTCCAGCTGAAAGCATGTTTATCATTATCTGCAACGCAAGATGTGTCTTTCCGGTGCCGCTTGCGCCGAATATGTCGACGATAATGCCGTCCCTTATCCCCCCACCAAGAATCTTGTCCAGTTTTTCAATTCCCGTCTGAATCATAGCTGACAATCTTACAAAATGCAGAAAAAATAAACAGATCTACATGACCGTCGGTGATAGGCAAGGCTTTTATTCAGGTTATCAAGCTAGCATGACAAGAGAGTTCCATTGTCACAAGCAAGCGTAAAAAAACCACTTACAACACTCCAAAAGAACACAAAGAAGAAGGTAATAGTCAGACTAAAGAACGAAGTAGAGTACAAGGGTAAAATGGACAACGTCGATTCCTACATGAATTTAATCATGACAGATGCAGAAGAGTTTCATGACGGCAAGATAATTGCAAATTATGGCCGAGTTATAGTTAGAGGAAATAACGTACTATTCATCAAGCTAGAAAACGAACTGTAGGCGCTTATTTTTATGGGTCGAAGATTTCTTTTTACTTCAGAATCAGTAACAGAGGGCCATCCTGACAAGATCTGCGATAAAATCTCGGACGCGCTTTTGGACGAGTTTCTAAGGCAGGATCCAGATTCACGCGTGGCAGTAGAGACCATGACCACCACCGGAATAGTTGTAGTGGCAGGCGAGGTGACCACCAATGCCAAGTTCGACATACAGGATGTTGTAAGAAAGACCATCAAGGAGATAGGCTACGATAAGCCAGAATACGGATTTGACGCTGACTCTTGTAGTGTACTAGTTTCAATACACTCGCAAAGTCCCGACATATCACAGGGCGTTACTGCATCCCAGAACAAGGATCAGGGTGCAGGAGATCAGGGCCTCATGTTTGGATTTGCGGTTAACGAGACCGATGAGTTGATGCCACTTCCAATACTTCTTGCACACAAGCTCACAAGGAGACTTTCTGAGGCACGAAAGAGCAAGGAGCTTCCATGGGTAAGACCTGACGGCAAGTCCCAAGTCACAGTAGAGTACGAGGACGGCAAGCCTACAAAGATAGAAACCGTGGTGGTTTCAACCCAGCACTCACCAGATATAGGAAACTCTGATATCCGCAACCAGATAATTGAGAAGGTGATAAAGCCGGTTTGCGGAAAATGGTGGAACGATAAGATCAAAATTCACGTAAACCCAACAGGGCGTTTTGTTATTGGTGGCCCACCAGGAGACTCTGGGCTTACCGGCAGAAAGATAATAGTTGATACGTATGGCGGTGCTGGAAGGCATGGAGGTGGCGCATTTTCTGGAAAGGATCCATCAAAGGTAGACAGATCCGCATGCTACATGTGCAGATACATAGCAAAGAACATTGTGTCTGCAGGACTGGCAGAAAAATGCGAAGTCCAAGTGGCATACGCAATAGGCGTTGCAGAGCCGGTATCACTAATGGTAAACACGTTTGGAACATCAAAGATTCCAGAAGAGGACATAGAGAGTTTGGTAAGAAAGCACTTTGATATGCGTCCTGCCGCAATCATATCGCATTTGGATCTAAAGAGGCCCATCTACAAAGACACTGCTGCATTTGGGCATTTTGGAAGAACCGACGTTCTCTTCCCCTGGGAAAAGACCGACAAGGCCGACCTATTAAGAAGGGCAGCTGGCCTATAGAAATTCATCTGGCGTTTTTAGCCTAAATCCGCACAGTCTTTCCAGTTTTTTGTAGTCTCCAACAAAATCACCTACAAGGATATTGAGATCATCAAGACTGTATGTTGCCTTTTTTGGAAAATTAAGTGCATCGGAATACGCTTGCTCAAGGTCTAGTTTTACTATTTTTGTGTTCTTTGCAAACTTTTTTACAAACGACAAAAAGCTGATTGTTCTTGGACCTACAAGGTCCACTATTTTGTTTGACATTCTAGGTCTTGTGGTAGCCTCAAAGATCACCTTGCAGGCATCATCAACAGATACAGGTTGCAGCCGGTAGGCACCAGATCCTGGAACCAATATTCTCCCTTTTGTCATCTGTCTTTTCAGATTCTTTGTCATAGGATCTCTATTACCTATTATGTACGATGCTCTCAGTATGGTGTAGTTAAGGCCCGAGTTTACTATCTGCTGTTCTGCTCGCAGTTTTGAGATAAAGTATCCAAATGTCGTATTCTGCTTTACTCCAAGACCGCTGATGTACACAAATTTTCTTATTTGCGCTTTTTTGCAAAGTGCGATTGCTTTTTTTGTTAACTCGACGTTAACAGACGCATAATCAACATCTTTTGTCTGCATCCCTGTGCCGATCAGATGTACAAATGCACTACATCCTTGAAGTTTTCTTGCAATGTTATGCTGATCAAGATCTGAAAAGACCACGCATTTGTCGAGCTTGGATAAGCGGATCTTCTTTCTTGTCAAGCTTACAGTACTGATATCGTTATTGTTGAGAAATCGCCTTAGTGACAAACCCACAAAACCATTTGCACCAGTTATGGCTATCTTTGGCTCCACCTTGTTAGAGACTGGAATTTAATTTTTAAATGTATGAATGTGCAGATGGAATTTGTGAGTCCGGCAAACTGCTACCAGGCCCTCGGCTTGCAAAAAGACGCCACCTTCAAGGAGGTAAAACAGGCATACCGAAAACTCTCGCTACAGTATCATCCAGACAGAAACAAGGACCAAAATGCGGACAAGAGATTCAAAGAGATAACAGAGGCATACCAGCTGCTAAAGATAGAACAAAAGAAAGAAAATTCCAAGCACAAAAATGCAGAGACTGCACATGCAGAGTTTTGGAAATATTATGACAAAAAGACCGCAGAAGAGATAAAGGTTGGATATGCTGCCTACCGCGACGGATTAAAGCGGAACTTTGGCGTCGATGTGGATTACGAGCAGGCAGCAGAAAAGCCAGTCTCGCACAAGACCACACACCTGCTTCTATATGGGGGCCTTGTGGCAATAGCTATGTGGATAATTCTCTCAGAGATTCTCAAATAAACTGAAAGATTATTACAAGAAAACGATACAACAGATTGTGAGCGAGGCGGAAAGACCACGACAGAAACTGCGGACTGGGTTTACCACCGGCTCGTGCGCAACTGCTGCTGCAAAAGCTTGCATGCTTGCCATTATTAATCAGAAAAAGCAGGAAAGCGTTGAGATTTTGCTACCAAAGGAAAAAAAGCTCATACTCAATATTGCAATGTGTGAATTTACGCCAAACAGTGCAAGGTGTTCTGTTATCAAGGACGGTGGCGATGATCCCGACGTTACACATGGAGCAGAGATTGTAGTTGATATGAAGATCACAAAGAACGCAGGCATCATCGAAATAGATGGAGGGAGAGGGGTTGGTAGGGTGACAAAACCAGGACTTGGACTGCAGATAGGGACTGCAGCGATAAATCCGACTCCAAAGAAGATGATTGTGGAAAATCTGACACTTGCAGGAAAGGAGATACTGCAGGAAAACGGAGTAAGTGTGATAGTATCGGTGCCAAAGGGCGAGGAGCTTGCTCAAAAAACCGACAATCCAAGGCTTGGCATTATTGGCGGCATATCCATTCTTGGCACCACCGGGATAGTTATTCCATACTCTACAGCGTCGTTTGCTGCCTCCATAAGGCAGAGCATTGATGTGACAGTAGCTATGAACAATGATACTGTGGTTCTGACCACCGGAGGAAGGAGTGAGGAGTTTTCAAAAAAAATCGTCGATTTGCCGGAACACTGTTTTGTTCAGATGGGAGATTTTGCAGGATACGCCATTCAGCAGTGCGCAAAAAAAGGCATCAAAAAGGCCTACGTTGCAGGATTTATCGGCAAGCTTGCCAAGATAGCAGCAGGTGTCAAACAGACTCATGTCAAAGGCTCCAAGGTCGATACGCTCTTTCTTGCAGATATAGCTAAAAGGTGCGGGGCTAGCAATGATGTGGTAGAGCAGATAAAAAAGGCAAATACTGCAAGGCACGTACAGGAGATAATAGTCCAGAGCGGCAATGACAGGTTTTTTTCTGCACTCTGTGCTGAGGCACACAAGCACATGAGGTCTCACTCAGAGGGAGCAGTTGAGATAGAAGTAATACTCTTTGATTTCGATGGTGCGGCACTAGCACGATGCACATAGAAAGAGATTTTATTTCAACGCGAAGGGGAAGTTTATGGAAAAGGTCGCGATTTTAGCAATAACAAAAAACGGCATCAAGATTGCATCCTCAATAAAGCAGATCTTTCCAAAATGGGACGCATACGCACCGTCAAAATTTATCGACGGCTCAGATGTACTGTGGTATGACGATTCTACAGGCTCCAAGATTGGAGAGCTTTTCTCAAGATATGATGCCCTAGTATGTCTCTTTTCACTTGGTGCTGTGATCAGACTTTTGGCTCCACTACTTAAGGACAAAAAGACGGATCCGGCAGTATTGGTAATTGATGATAAGGCCAGCTTTGTGATTAGTGCCCTTTCAGGACATATTGGAGGGGCAAACGAGCTTGCAGAGCAGCTTGCAAAGGCACTTGGTGCTACACCGGTAATTACTACTGCTGCAGACGTGAACAAGACCATTTCAGTCGACCTTCTTGGAAAAGAGTTTGGTTGGACAATAGATGACGATCGTAATGTAACAAAAGTAAGCGCATTTATGGTAAATGAGGAAAAGATTGGCATCTATCAGGACTGCGGGGAAAAAAACTGGTGGAACGGTCCACTGCCAAAGAATGTTACAATTTATGATGATGTTTCCACCATGCAGAATGCAGACTGCAGGGGATTTTTGGTAATCTCAGATAGGACCAATCTCAGATTGGAGAATGCTGTAGTGTATAGGCCAAAGACGCTGGTGGCAGGAATAGGCCTGCACGTAGACACCACAAAGCAAAAGATACTAGAGTGTCTGTTTGCTTGTTGTGAGAAATACCAACTGAGCCCAAAATCAATTGCAAGGCTGGCCTCGCTTCAAAAGCCGCAGGAGGTCAGGGGCCTAAGAGAGGCAGCAGACGAGCTTGGTGTAAAGATAGAGTATTTTGATAGGGATGAGCTTGCCAAGATAAGCATCCCAAATCCGTCCAAGACGGTTCAGGCGTACGAGGGCACGCCAAGTGTATCTGAGGCCTCTGCAATAATGAGTTCTGCCGGAAGTCTTGTTGTTGAAAAGCAGAAATTCCCTCCGGATCTTACAGTTGCCATAGCGAGGATCGAAAAATGAAGCGTGGGCTGTTGTTAATTGACAGGGGAAGTAAGGAGACTGAGGTAAAGGATGAGCTATCAGCAATTTGTAAAAGAGTTCAAGAAAAGGGCAAGTACGAGTTTGCCAATTACTGTTTTCTTGAGGTGGTGCCGCCGTTTATCGAGGAAGGAATTCAAAAGTGCGTGCATTCAGACATAGATCAGCTTACAATAGTGCCGTATTTTTTGTACCCAGGAAAAAAGGTAAAGGCCGCAGTAAGAGAGGCAATCAAGTTTCAGGCGGGAACTAACATCAAGTTTGTCTTTACAAAGCCAATGAGCATGCACGAGGCCATGGTGGATATTGTGCACTCGAAGGTTTCATCAGCACTTGCAAAGAACGGAATAAAGATGCCGGACAAAGATGTCGACGTGCTCATAATAGGACATGGCAGTAAGGATCCGAATGCTAGAATGTCAATACGGTATGTGACAGACAAGCTTTTGTCAACATACAGAAACGTCAGCTATTGTTTTTTGGAGATAGAAGAGCCGACAATTGAGCAAGGAATTCAAAAATGTCAGGCAGACAAGCCGGAAGTATTAGTGATAGTGTTTTATTTTCTGCACGAAGGTGCGCATGTAAAGCGTGACATATATGGCGATCTTAATCCGGCCCTTGAGAAGTTCAAGATAAAAAGACATATCATCACGGATCATATTGGAACCGACGAGAAGATGATTGACTTTATCATTGCAAGAACGCGCGAGGTGGAAGATGCAGACTAGGAAGGGCCAGTCCATAGAGGATGAGAGCATGGAGATAATAGAGCGCGAGATAGGCAGTCACCCATATTCCGGCTTTGAATGGCATATAGTCAGAAGGGTGATTCATTCAACTGCCGACTTTGATTTTGCCGGGCAAAACAAAATAGTATTCCACAAGGATGCAGTAAGAAGCGGCCTTGAGGCTCTTGGAACTGGAAAAAACATCATAGTAGACGTTAATGGAATAATTGGGCTGCTAAACAAGCAGAACATTGCAGACTACAAAAACCAGATAATCTGCGACATTTCAAATCCCGACGTTGTAAAGGAGGCTACCAGACTGAACAAGACGCGGGCCCAGACTGCAATGAGAATGCGTGCAACTGAGATGAACGGTGGTGTTGTTGTAATTGGGAATGCACCGACTGCTCTGATGGAGGTGATCCAGATGGTTAGGGAAGGCATTACAAGACCAAGCCTTGTTGTCGGCATTCCAGTTGGATTTGTCTGCGCATCAGAATCAAAGGAAGAGTTGCAAAAGGTGGATGTCCCATTTATCACCAACACGGGCAGAAAGGGAGGCTCACCATGCGCGGCAGCCATCATCAACGCGCTATACAAAATAGTAAGAGAGTCACCTTCTTGAGTAACTGACACACCTGCCAACAAAGTTTGGCGCGTGTTTGTTCCGATCAAAATACAGGTGCATGTATGATGCAAGGGTCTCGTATTGAATGAGGCCGTCTTTTTTGTTCTTTATTCCAACGCCGACTGAAAGGTCGTATGCAAATTTTGCGTCTTTTGGAACCAATCTCAGATTGGAATAATGGAACTCGTGTCCAAATAGTTTTGATGAGCTGCGCGCAACAAGGCAGTCTGCTACCACGTTTGCCTGCGTGTAGTTGAGAACCATCTTTTGCTCCATTGTAGTTTTGGCATCAAAGAGTCCCACCATCTTAAAGCTCTTCTTGCCGTAGGAGATAGAATCTGTCAGGTACATCAACCCTCCGCATTCGCCATATATTGGCATCGAGTCCTCAGCAAGCGATTTGATTGTATTTTTCATCCTGTTGTTTTTTGCAAGAGGCTGTCCGAGCACTTCCGGAAAGCCGCCGCCAATATAGAGGCCAGAGCACAGCGGCAGTTTTGCATCTGAGATTGGGCTGAAGAACTCGATTTTTGCTCCGTGCCTTTTTAGTGCATCAAAGTTGTCGTAATAGTAAAAGTTGAAGGACTTGTCAAGTGCCACTGCGATTGTGACTTTGGGTGCCTGCTTTTCTTCTCCCGGGTAGTCATCAATTGGAGGTGCCCGATTTGCAATCTCTATTATCTTGTCTGCATCAATGAATGTTGATATTGTCTTTGCCACCTTGCTTATCTTTTGCTTTATCTCGACTTGCTCCACTGCTGGAATCAGTCCAAGGTGACGCGATTCTAGTGCAAGCGATGCAATCTTTGGAATGCATGCAATTATTGGGATTTTCAGCGTAGCTAGTGCCTCACGACACATCATCTCGTGTTTTTTACTTCCTATTTTATTGAGAATCAGTCCTGCGATTCTAGAATTTCGATGGAATTTGATATAGCCAAGGGCAGTTGCTGCAATCGACCTTGCAGTCTTGCTGGCATCCAGAATTAGTATTGCGTTTGATTTTAGCAATGATGCAATGTGATGTGTGCTGGAAAAATCAGATGCACCAGAAGAGCCATCGTAATATCCCATGACACCTTCTATTACGGAAATATCGGCTTGCGAATTCTTTGTAAAGCTGGCAATTACGGCATCATCTCCCATTATCCAAGAGTCAAGATTTCTTGCTGGCCTTGTTGAGATTGCAGTAAGATATGTCGGATCGATATAGTCAGGTCCCACCTTGAACGGTTGGATAGAGTATCCCTTGCTTTTTAGCGCGTAGATTATGGCGCATGTGATGGACGTCTTGCCCACGCCGCTTGTGACACCCCCTATTACTATTCTTGGGATCTTTTGCTTACCCATGCCATGAAAACAAAAAACAACTATACGAATGTTTTTAGCAGAATCATTGGAGTTCTGGTCATGGAAGACGGCCTCGTCATAGTATATACCGGCAAGGGAAAGGGCAAGACCACTGCGGCGCTTGGAGTTGCCATGAGGGCAACAGGACACGGCATGAAAACATGCATGATCCAGTTCATCAAGGGCTCATGGCACTATGGCGAGATGAGCTCATCAAAAAAGCTAGAGCCAGAGTTTGAGCTTACTGCAGTAGGCAAGGGATTTGTAGGCATAATGGATGATAAATCATCCAAAGAGGATCACACAGAGATAGCAAAAGAAGCAGTAAAGATAAGCAAGGAAAAGATTCTCTGCGGAAAATACGACATTGTCATACTTGATGAGATAAACTATGCAGTGAATCTTGGGCTGATTCCACTTGAGGACGTCCTTGAGATGATAAAGACAAAGCCGAAGGGATTGACGCTAATCCTTACCGGCAACCACGCAAAGCAGCAGGTAATGGATGCTGCCGACCTTGTCACCGAGATGAAGGAGATAAAGCATCCCTTTCAGCGCGGTATCAGGGCAAAAAAGGGTGTAGATTTTTGACGTCCAGTCTGCAGCGTACCATTAAATTATGTGCTTCAAGCCAGAGTTGCATTGACAACAGAGTCACAAGAGCTTCCAGAGATAGGCGAGATCGTAGTAGCTACAATAACAAAGCTCACAGACCATGGCGCATATGTCAGCCTTGATGAATACAATGGTTTGCAGGGATTCTTGCACATATCCGAGATTGCCCCAGGATGGGTCCGCTCCATAAGCAAGTTTGTCAGGGATGGAGAAAAGAAGGTACTTCTTGTAAAGAAGGTAAATCCCAACAGATCCGAAATCGATCTTTCTCTAAAACAGGTATCAAAAGAGCAGCAAAAGAAAAAGCTTCTTGAGGTAAAGAGAATAGAGAAGGGAAAAACTCTGTTGCAGACTGTAAAGGATCTTTCTGGGATCTCAGAGAAGGAACTGGAAAAGATAGAGGACGCCATATTTACAAAATATGATTTTGTCTATGACATGTTTTTGGATGTTGTAACTAGAGGCATTTCGGCAATTGAGGAGCTGAATATGCCAAAAAAGGTCACCGCCGCAATCGAAGAGGCAAGCTCAAAGATAAAACCGCCATCAGTTGAGATACGCGGAATCTGTGAGATAACATGCAACAAATCGGATGGAATTGAGATCATCAAGAATGCAATCGCAGAGTCGATCTCAGGCAACGAGTCGATTGTCAGCGTCACATACATTGGGGCACCAAAGTATAGGATTAGCGTCAGGGGTCAGGACTTTAAGACAGCTGAAAGAGCATTAAAGCCGATTTTGGAAAAACTGCAAAAGATAATTGAGAAAAACAGCGGAACGTTCAGCTTTACAAGAGAAGAGTCAAAAAAGACGCGGGAGGGATAGCTTGAGATTTCAGTTGCGCAAGTGTCCACAGTGCAAAAAATACACACTCAGGGAGGACTGTCCACAGTGTTCAGTCAAGACGGTAACTGCACATCCTGCCAAGTATTCACCTGATGATAAGTATGCCAGGTACCGCATAATGGACAAATTCAAAGACTAGTTTACGCGTATAGTCTTGATTCTGGCCTTTTCGATATCAAGCGGCTGATCCCTTGGGTTGGTCTCAAGGGCTGCAATCTTGTCTACTACATCCTGACCTTCAACTACCTCGCCAAACACAGTATACAGCCCATCAAGCCATGGCGCATTTCCCACCATTATAAAGAACTGGGAGCCTGCAGAGTTGATGTCGTTTCCGCGCGCCATCGAAACGATGTATTTTGTGTGCTTGATGTCGCTCAATTCCGCATCAATGGAGTATCCTGGTCCTCCAGTTCCCCATGTCTGAGGAGGTTGGTCTTTGGTGTTTGGGTCTCCTCCTTGAATCATAAAGTTCGGCATGATTCTGTGAAATAAAGTTCCGTCGTAAAAGTTAGAGTTTGCAAGCTTGACAAAGTTTTCCACCGTCTTTGGGGCAACCTCCGGCTTGAGTGCAATCACAATATCGCCAAACTCCGTAGTAATGGTTGCAGTCCTTGCAGTAGATGCTGTCTCATTCTGACGTGGTGTTTGTTGCGGCGTCACAGTCTGCGGAGTATAGTTTTCATTTACCTTGTAGATCAATACGCCGTTAATTGGACCCGGATCAGGACGCAGGAAGCTTGGTGACATGTATACCAATTGTAGTGGTCCGTTGCCATCCTCTGCGAATTTGATATCATCAAGGTAGAGCGCAGTATATCCTGGAAGATAAGAATTAGACTGTCTTTGAGTTGCCGCATCAATATACACATAGGTGGTAAACGGGATCATGCCGCCTAGTAACGTGTTGTTCCAAAATTCAGGTGTTGGGCTGATGTTGTCGTTGTATAGGAATCGCGTTTCATCAAATCCTCCAATTCTCATAAACCACTGCTTTTTGCTCTCATCTCCACCTCCCTGAACTAAGTAGAGTGGCGGCTGGCTGTCCAGACGCTGCGCTGCAACATATACTAGTACATAATCTGCATCCATCTCCTGCAGTGCTTTCCATGCCTCATCAGGTGGGCTGAGAAGAATTCTGGCTATTTTCTGTATGGCCGCAGTGTCAATGGTTGCATTGTCTGCAAATGTTGTCCTCTGGCCAAGCGTGGTTATCCAGTATCCATAGTCCCACCATGAGAGAACTTTGGAATCCGCAGGCGTATTGGTTTTGAGCCAATCCATCGCCTCAAGCCAGTCGTTTGTAGCAATGTTGTAGTTGCTTCCGCCATTAAGTATTGTTGGCGGAATTTTTGTGCCGTTCACCCAGTTGGCGCTTGCCGGTATCATTAACGGTATTATGCAGAGAACTATTATCATTGCAACAAAGGATATTTTGATTGACTTTGGATGTGCACGGATTACTCCCTTCTTTGTCTCTTCCTGCTTTCGGAACAGTTCTGAAACAAGAATGCTCAAGCCAACTGCACCAAGAATTATCAGTCCGAGTGAGGCATACAACTCTAGTCTGACAAATGCTGAGCTGATGTACACAGCAAGCAGTCCGAAGATCAGAGCAAATGCGTGAACATCTCTTCTCTGATTCTCAGGCTTTAGTATGTTCTTGAAGATAAGCCAAGCTCCTATGGCGCCAAATAGCATGAATACCGAATTGAACAGAAATGATTGGAATATTGAAGTGGTAGCATGCTCTGCCACAGAGTCGACAAGCGGGTCCGTTGATGTCAGAAATGGATTAAGTGCATTCAGGTACCTAAAGCTGGGCATCCCCACCACATCAGCAGACAGTAGTACTATGCCGGCAATGACTATGGCGGCAAGAAGTAGTGCAGAGTTTCTGTTTTTCTTTGCTGCATTTATCCTCTGAATAAAGTAGCACGCAATCACAAAGAGTGTTGGCCCGATCAGCATAAGACCGCTAGATATCGTAAAAAAGTGCAGGCCGGGCCTTTCAAGTGGAGCAAGCGAGATTGCAAGTCCTACCATGAATACCGGAATTGCCCATGCAAGGAATCTGCCATCACCCCTAAGGAACGGCAGTGCAAGGATGAATATTCCAAAAGGTAGCACAAGGAACGTGTTTCCACCCCATGCTGAAAGCGAAAATCCGAATATTATTCCGGCACCTATCATCTTGATGGCAGCCACCTTTTTTGATGGAGATTTAAGACCGCTCAAAAACAGGTAGAGTGCAAGAACTCCATAAAAGAGGCCAAGAGGTTCTGACTTGAACCAACCTATTGTTCCCCTGCTTATCACAGGAAGTGAGACGGCGTAAAACAAAGCTCCAAAAAGTCCGGCAGTTGTTCCCCCTATCACTCTAACAAGCGCAAACACCACAACTGCAGTAAGTGAGCCAAAGACCATCGGGAACACTATGGTAAAATCATACAGACTGGAGCCGGCACCAAACACAGAGTACAAAATGGCAGCAGTCGTATGCAACAACACCTGAGATGTGCCAAACACATCCCTTCCGTTTGGATACCAGCTCATATCATCATGCCAGGCGGCATATGAAATGATCCCATTGTCTACAATATACTGCGTTGCCCGGTAATTGAAGAACGGATCAAACTCGTGTAATTCAAATCCATAGTCTGCAGCCTGCGACCTTATGAGCATAGATATGCTAAACGACAGAGAGAGAACTCCTATTATCAAAAGATGTCTAAGTGAGAACTCGAAATTTCCTGCGCGAAAGAGAGTCTTGTCGGAAAGCAATTGATTTCCTCCTCGGTTATACGCTTATTACTCTTTTGGGTTTTTGCCTAGGATCAAGGCAGAAAAATTTAACTGAGAGTTGAGCAAAAATGCGAATAACTTGATTTTAGAAAGCCCCGCATTCAAGGACGGGCAGGAGATCCCAAAAAAATACGGATACAAAAACGGGAATGCAAGTCCGCCTCTTACAATACGAGACGTGCCAGATGGTGCCAAATCACTTGCGCTAATAATGGACGATCCTGATGCAATGGGTGCAGTAGGCAAGCTGTGGGTTCACTGGGTGGTATGGAATATCGATGCCGGAACAAAAGATATCGCAGAATCGTCCTTGCCGAAAGGAGCAGTTGAGGGAACGACTGATTTTGGACAGGTCGGCTACGGCGGGCCTGCGCCTCCAGATAAAAGACACACCTACATATTCAAACTGTATGCTCTTAACGCAAAGCTCACACTGCAGAATGGTGCTACAAAAAAACAGCTAGAGGATGCAATGCAAAACCACATAATAGCTCAGACATCGCTCTGTGGCACCTATGCACCCAATTAGGACTCATTCTAGTATTATTTTGTTGTTTGAGATTGAGAGAACGGAACCTCCAATCTTTTTTATCTGCTGCTTTAACTCCCTATCCATGGTGGCAACTGTGCCGCCGTGCTTTTGTACAAACGAGATAAATTGACTGTCTGCAAATGTACCGCCCATCTGAATTATTTTGAATCGCTTGATGTAGTTTAGTGTGGAAATGGCTGCCTCCCTTTTTGCCGGGTTTTGCGACAGCTGTTCAAGCTCTGCAACCACTGTATCTGGCACCACGAATTGGATGTTGCCTATGTCGGTGTCAAGTGTTGAGATATTTTTTATTCTGTTGTTGGCAATGTGAACAAGGAAGCTGGTGTCGCAGATTATCTCAACCAACTATGCCGGCACCGATGAGTCTCCATCTGTCTTCTATTTTTCTGCTTATGGCAACGTTGCTGTTATCAAAAAGACATACTGGCCTTTTGAATTGGACCTCTATTTTTTCTGCCTTTACCTTGTTTACTTTGGCAAGCACCGGAGCAGTTCCTATGTTAAGTCGCAGTGATTCGCCTGCCTGAATGGGCATCACTTTTATGTCGTTTACCGTCCCAACTGCCGAATCAAACAGATTCACCTCAAGCTTTGCATCAGTAGAATTATCAGGTAGTGTGCCCGGCTTTCCTATGACGGAGCCGACAAGTGAGTCGCTTCTTGTCATTGATGGGTCCAGTTTTGTTCCGATTGCAACAAGGCCACCCGGCTTTACAGAGTCAACTATTCCTGCCGCAGTTCCAAGTGAGACTATCTTGGTTCTGATTGGCTCGTATGTGTTCTTTTTTTGGTTGAGTATTCCAGGCTTTATCTCGATCTCATCGCCGACTGAGAAGACACCTTGCGTGAGACTTCCACCTATTACACCGCCTTTGATATTTTTAATCACAGTGCCAGGTTTGTTTACGTCAAATGATCTTAGAACATGCATTACGGGCTCCTTTGTCTCCTCCCTTTTTGGAGTCGGTATTGTATCCTCGATTGCGCCTATGAGAGCATCAATGTTAAGTCTTGATTGCGCAGAAATTGGAATTATTGGCGACTTGGCGGCTTTGGTGCCCTTGACAAACTTGACAATATCAGAATAATTTGCTACCGCCTCTTTGTATGAAATGAGGTCGACTTTGTTTTGCACTATTACTATCTGCTGGATGCCCAGAATCTGTAGTGCCAGTAGGTGTTCTTTTGTCTGCGGTTGCGGCACCTTTTGGTTTGCAGCTATAAGTAATAGTGCTCCATCCATCAGTGCTGCACCAGACAGCATGTTTGCCATAAGGCTTTCATGGCCCGGGCTGTCAACAAAGCTTACAACGCGTGACAGCTCGCTTTCTGAGCCGCAGTTTGGGCATTTTGGCGTTGTCGAGTATCCAAGAGGAGGTTCACAGTTTTTGCATTTGTAGAATGCTGCATCGGAATACCCAACTCGTATTGTAATACCTCGTTTTAGCTCCTGACTGTGCACGCTTGTCCAAGTCCCAGTAAGTGCTTGAATTAGCGTGGTCTTGCCATGATCCACATGTCCGGATGTTCCGATGTTTACGCACGGTTGGTATCCGTATTTTTTTACATACCAATCAGGAAGTGTGTCGCGCCAGTGCATTGATGAATCTCAAAAATGGCCGGTATTAACTTATGCCTTTTGCTCTTCTTCTTTTGGAGCCTCTTCTATCTTGAGCTCGCCATCGTATGCGCAGTTAATCTGATAAGTCTCCTCCGATACTGTGTTGCCGCGTATGAGGCGTCTTCTTCTTTGGCCTTTTTCTGCGTTCTTCAGTCCGACTCCTTTTGAGAGCAGTACCTGCTTTCTTGCGGCACCATACACGTCAGATCGCATGGGAATTCCTGACTTGTCGCTTCCGCCCGTAATGCGAATCTTTCCTGCAAGTCCTACCAAGGCCGCATCAACTTCGTTTCCGATGCGCAGGCCAAGTAGCGGATTTGCCTCCTTGTCCTTAATCTCCTTTGATTGGGATCTACCTTTTTTGTCCGATATTGTAAGCTTAAAGTTAGCCAAGTATTGCTCAAAAAATCCAGACAACTAATTAATGTTTGGGGATTTTGGTGCGCAGTCTGGAAAAAATTTTAAACTTTGATTGTGTATTCTGACATTATGGAAGATATTGCCTGCCCAAGATGCAATGGTAAGATGACAGACATGCAGGCATGTCACATGTTTTGTGAGAATTGCGGGGCGCACCTTGACTGCTCCGATAAGGGCTCCTTTTGGTAATCTAAAAGCCCGGCCTTTTTGGGATATAGTCGGCTGCCATATTGACTGCCTTGTCCTTCATAATCTCAAGATATGTGTCATAGTCTGCCTCAAACCCGCAGTGTGGGCATTTTACCGATGTGACATCATCGTCAAGAACAGCTACTTTGTCGCATTCTGGGCACTTTGCATCCATGTTATACCATAACATTAAAACTTTATAATGATTGGCAAATTGTTTTAAAAAAATACGAATCTTTGTTCGACATATTTTGTGCTTTAGGTACGTTTTGTAGCAGAACTAGATTTCCGTTTGAGCGCATATCTATTCACATATAGTTTTACTTAACAGTTATTTGGTTAGCGGATATTATTTAGTGAACATATGAAAAAATTTGATAAAACACACGTATCTGAAATTATAGAGTTTAACAATATAGAATGTTCACGAAGAAACGAATCATTTGGTGTAAATACCGAATTACTACTTGAAATAATCAATAAAGTAAACGAGCTATCAAACATTCTGGATGATAATGAGCGGACATTAAGACAAGCATCAACATTTTGGGGTCTAGTTGTATTCAGGCAACCTTTTAACAATGCGAACAAATCAACTGCTACCGCAGTTGCAATTGATTTTCTTCATTCTAATGGTTTTCAGATAAATGTCAGCGATATCAAAATACAAACAGAGTTACTAGGCATACTAGAAAATATCATGTATTTATTTGAAGATGAATCGGAAAAGGGAATTCATTGAATTAAGGAATTTTTAGAAAACCATCTAAGAAAACTACATCGATTCTAGTTTTTTGAACAATTCTGGATTTTCTTTTCGAATTTTGAGCAGGCTGTCTAGGTATTCTTTCTTCTTTTGTTTGTCTTCTATCTTTACTGCCATATCACCATTATTACATCCAATCGTAAAAAGCTTTGTTCCCGTATGCTTTAGCATATGATTTTTAGTAAGACTCTTGCCAATTTTAGTAAGCGGAGTTAGTCCAGCCCGGCAGGACGTCAGCTTCCCAAGCTGAAGGTCGCGGGTTCAATTCCCGCACTCCGCATCAAGTTCCGATATTGCTTGCCTGATGCTTGCTGCATCCTTTGCATTGGGAGTATACTTGAGGTAGCTGGCAAAGTCATCGCGCGCACTCTTTTTCTTGTTTTGCTGCATTAATGCAATTCCACGATTTTTGTATATTGGTCCAAAGCGCGTTGGATTTATCTCGATAGCTTTTGTATAATATGATGCTGCCTTGTCATACTGTTGCGTCTTCAGATAATAATTTCCAAGTCCCCTGTACGCAAGATAACACATCTTGTTGTGCTTGATGCTTTTTTCATAGTAATTAATACAATCTTGAGAGTTTTTTTCGTTGTAAATTCCTCCAAGAAGGCACAATGCAGTAGAGTTGGAGCCGTCTATCTGGATTGCCTCCATCAAAGTTTTTACCGCCTCATCCTGCTTGTTCTGCAGATTTAGCTTTTCTGAGACAAAGCAGAGTCGGTTTGACTTTTCCTTGGATTTGTTTTCAACCTTCACTGTGGATATTATGTCTGATGGCGCCAAAAGGATCATCAGCCGTCCGTCCTCTTCCCACATTTTATCAAACTGTTTTTCTGGGATCACACCTATCTGGTCTGGCTGCGGCATATAGTGTATGATCGATTTTTCCTTTGCATCATATCCGGAGATTACGGATGCGTGTTGCACCGTCTCAAACAGCCCAGGCAGAATTACTATGGGCGGAATTCCCATGTCGATTACCTTTTTCAGCTCAGAAAGCGATGAATGCAGAATGAGGCTTCCAAGGCCATGTCTTTCTGCAAGCTCGATTCCCTCAATTAGTATGCTGCCTCGCATGTTTGGATATTTTTTTGCAATCTCGTTTGCTTCTGAGAGCGGCAGGTCTACTCCCCAGTATTTTGATACTGCGCTGACGGCAAGGGGAAGACAGATGTTTTCTTCTGTGACTGCCGGCAGTAATAGCTCGTGCTCGCTCATAATTCTGATCTTTTGTTTTGATATAAAACCGTTCAGAGTTTGGTGAATCTTTCTATTATCAAAAGACCATCCTGCGTCATCTCTGGATGAAACTGTGTTCCAAATATTGCGTCATTGCCATACCTGATAAGCTCGTATTTGCATACATCAGAGCTTCCAAGCGGAACAAGCATGCTGCCAAGGCTTGATATTTCGTAGCTGTGGCTCTGATAGACATTCACCGTACCGCTGCACAGGGGATTGTCCTGTATGATGGTGACAGTTCGCTCTCCTTTTTGGAGCGAGTGCATTTTTCTTATTGTGCCACCCGTAGTAAGTGCAAGAATCTCTGCCCCATAGCATATGCCAAGAAGCGGCTTTCTTTGGGAAATAGCATGCTTGATGATTTTGGAGTTTAGCGCATTCATCTGCTGGTTGTTGTGACGCCTGCCGGACAGTATGAACGAGTCAAACTGCAAAAAACTTTCTACCTTGTCAAACTGCACACACTCAAAGTCAAGGTTTTTTGTGGATAGAAACTCTATAATGTTTTTTGTAAATACCGAACCGTTGTCAACAAGCAGCAGCATATGATTTGTTGGTAGAGTCTTTTATTTGTGGGTTGGTGTGCTGAGCCACTACTTTCCTATGTTAACGGATATGTAGTGAAGCTCAGGCACATTGTCGTTTATGGTTATGGCACCCACGTAAACGTGCGCATCATCCTCCCACATGACAACTCGTTTTGTCTTTTGCAGCACATGAGAGTTGATAAAGTCATTTATCGTCTCACTTGCTATCTCCAGATCCAGTCTGTTGAATAACGACAGCTCACCCTCCTTAAACGAGATAGGAATCTGCAGAGTTGTCGGCATTACTACTACTAGTCCCTTTTGCTCAAACAGAGTCTTTACTGCGGATATCCTCTGATTCCTATCAAATCCAACGTCCGTCTGCTGTGATGCAGGAGTTACAACTCCTGCCAGTTTGAGCAGATAGTTGTTGAATGCCTCTTGCTGTGTGCTTCCAAGGCCCACATAGTATTCGCCTGTGAATGCAGCACCCACTGCTGCTATCGTTCCAAGCTGGGCAACTACACCACCACTCGATCCTGCAGTATATACTGGAATAAAGTAGACATCATGAACCCCTACACGGTACAGTATATTATCACCTATTCTTGGCGTTCTAAGCAATGTTCGCAGCTGTGCAAAGTCAGGATCCTTATCTAGCGCCTCTCTTACTGCGGTCGGCCCTATCAGTTTGGTCACAGAGTCACGTGGAATCGAGTAGAACTGCATATTTCCAAGATTTGCAAGATCGTTTTCAACTATCATGTATCCTGATAGGTTTCGTCCCTGTCCACCCCTCTGTTCAAGCGACAGCAGGCCAACATACTGGATGGTGTCAAATCCAGGTGGCTTTGCATGGATATAGTATGCGTTCAGACCTGTCGGTATGATAAAGAACTCGTTTGCTTGAATGAATTTTTCCGTGTCAGTTACGTGGTAAATGTTAAACATCTCAGTCCTCCATGTAAACAGCTCCTCAGGATATCTTGTCTGCTTTTCCAGCCAGGATGGTATTGGCTCAAACTTTGTACCATACTGGTCTTCCAGCATGTTGGTGAAAAAGTCGTCGCCAAATTTCAAAAGCCTAATGTCCCCATCATAAGTGTCAACAAGTCCGAATCCGACGAGTCTCAGGTATGGGTTGCCCATGGACCATGGCACAGAGCGGGTATCAAGTCCTACTATAAGCGGCACCAGCCAGTACGTCTTTTGTCCGTCAGTTACTGGGTAAAAGTCAACCTTTTGTCCAAACATGTTGTACAAAAAGTACGGATACAAAAGCTGCATTCTTGAGCTGACGTCCTTGTGCCTCATCACGTGTACTGGATCGCCTGGGAATGATAGCAAAAAGTTGGGCTCAAATATCCAGCTAAGAGGAGGTGATATTGTAATTCCTCCATTGCCGGTGTAAAATGCGTTGTTAAGCTCAGCGCTTGTAGATCCCCTAGTTGTAGGATACGCCGACCAGGTATCACGCAAAAGACCGCCTTCACCATAGTATATGATCCTCTGCGAGAACAGTCTTGAGCTGTCCACTATTTGACCACTTGTGGCATCAAGTGTTAAAAATCCGTTTGGAACGTGCGTGTATACTAGATGCTCGTTGTACCATCTGTTTTCAATGCTAACAGTTGGAGGCAGGACCGGCTTCATTGATGCCG
>JAWCRP010000010.1:0-21405 GCA_038869175.1 Candidatus Nitrosotenuis sp.
GCGGCTCTATCTGATTTCACAGAAGGATTTGGAGTCGTTCTTGGGCATCTCTGAGGATGAGCCGCTTGAGGATGAGCATACAATTCTGTTTGATCCTACAACGAAAATTGCTTCGGCTGAGGGAGTTGATGGGTTTAATGCTCTCTTTTCTAGCCGATTTGTCAAAACAAAAAGGATCATCTCTGGACGTCCTGAGGCAAAAATGCTCAAAACAATCGCATCCGTATTATCGGTAAAAACAAAGGACGAGGTTTATGTATGCGGCCTCGTTACAGAGAGAAAAACAGATAGAAACATCACAAGAATCATGATTGATGATACCACTGGTGTGCTTGAAACTATTGTTATCGATGAGGATTTGCAAAAGGATGCCGATTCTCTCCTTATGGACCAGTTTGTAATGGAAAAAATCGTTGCGGGTAAGAACGGTGGTTTTATCGTCAAGGACATAATAGTTCCAGATGTTCCAGAGCATGCCCCAAACCGCTCAAAAACTGAGACGTATGCTTTGTTTTTGTCTGACATGCATGTAGGCAGTAAGTACTTTATGGAAAAAGAGTTCTCAGATATGATCGCTTGGCTTTCCGGCCAAGATCCCATTGCCCGCAAAGTAAGATTCATCATCATATGTGGAGATGTAACTGACGGAATTGGCATATACCCAAATCAGGATAAAGAGCTTGTAGCACTTGATGCTCCTGGGCAGTTGAGGATGCTTTTTGCCCTTTTAGATCGAATTCCAAAACACATCAAGGTGTTCATATCCCCAGGAAATCATGACGCCGGAAGACGGGCTCTGCCGCAGCCTGCAATACCTGCAAAATACTGTCCGGATCTTTGGGGGCGCAAGAATTTTTTCATGGTAGGAAATCCTGCCATGATTGCACTAAATGGTGTCAAGGTGTTGATCTTCCATGGACAGAGCATAGACGATATTGTAAAGACCACCCCGGGGCTAAGCTATGATAACCCCGCAAAAGTAATGCAATATCTGCTTCGGGCAAGGCATCTAAGTCCAATATATGGCTCCCAAACACCCCTTGCACCAGAAACTGAGGATTTTATGGTAATTGATGATGTACCGGATATCTTCCATACGGGCCACGTTCATGTGGTGGGAGTTGATCTGTATCGTGGCGTTCTACTGGTCAATTCTGGGGCTTGGCAGTCTCAGACGCCGTTTCAAGCGGGAGTAGGAATCACACCGACATCTGCGGTGGCGTTGTTGGTTAACTTGAAGACTTTTAAGGTATATACAAAAGAATTCTAAAGGATATCTGCCAAAAGTATGTCATTGTGAAATGCTTTTTTCACTGTTTCCGGTTGGACTGTTAGGTGGTATTTCTTTGTCCTTCCATGCATTCCTTGGTGCACTATCTTTCCACTGATTAAACCCGATAGTTCGATATCACTTAGGATTTGTGTTGCCCTCCTCTGTGTGATTTCTTTTTGCCTGATGGTTTTGCAGATCTCCTTGTATGTATGATAGACTTCGCCGGTGGTAGATCCGTTACTTCTCATTACTGCAACGATCAATAGTTTTTCGTGTAGGGGGTAAGCATTTAGCGCCGTAAGCTCCTTGTCCTCTTCCATTTTTTGTGCCGCACGTCTTATGTGATCTTCGGTCACGCTTGCAGCCTGCTCGCGTTCTGCAAGCTCGCCTGCTACTCTGAGTAGGTCAATTGCTCTTCTTGCGTCACCGTGTTCCTGTCCTGCCATCGCAGCGCATAGATTGAGTGCAGCTGCACCTATGGCGTCTTTGATAAATGCCTCTTTGATTCGCTCAGATAGAATCTCCTTTATTTGGTCCACTGAATAGTTTGTAAAGATGATCTCCTCTTCGCCAAGACTGCTTATCACCCTTGGATCTAGTCTTTCCTTAAAGCTAAGAAGATTGGATATTCCGATCAATGTTAATGAGCCCCCCTCCAGCCTTTCGTTTGCCCTAGTCAGATTGTATAGTATATCCTTGCCTGTCTTGGATGCCAGCTCGGCAAGATAGTCTATCTCGTCTATAACAAAGACTGCATTTATGGTGTTTTTCTTTATGGTGTCTATTATTTTGGAAAACACAATACTTATGGAAAGCCCGGTTGTAGGAAGCTCTAGCCCTAGTTTTGAGCCAAGACTTACAAGCAGGCCATAAATTGTAGTCTCATCTTTTGCGTTAACATAGATGAATTTGATTGGAAATTCACTGTCCTCGACCTTTTTTGCTATTTTAGAGAGTACTTTTGACACGACCAGGGTCTTTCCTGTGCCTGGTTTACCATAAATCAGTAGGTTTGATGGTCTGCCTTGTTTTAGAATTGGAAGTAATGCTTGTGTTACTTTAGATAGTTCTGCATCTCTATGTAGGATTGTTTCAGGTTCAAATTTTGTCTGGAGTACCTTGCGGTCTTTTATGAGTGATTTGCCACTAATGGCGTTGTCCAATAATTTGTCAACCGGATCATTACTGCCCAATTCTTCACCTATTTGTAAAAGCCAAAGATAACATCATCAAACATATCATAATTTGACCTTTTACTAGTAAGTGTAAACCCACCTGCAAAGGTCCACTTGAATTTTCCTTTCTTCCTTGCCAATTTCGGGTTCTTTCTTTCAGCTCTAATTTTTTTCAAAAACTCAACTGCCACAATTTGATTATCCTTTACAGCAATAGCATCAGGCGACTTGCCTTGCAGGTTTACAACTCGCCAACCATCCATTTCTAATTCCTTAATCTTTTCCTTCAAGGCCATCTCATGTTTTTCCCTACTAACTTTTTGCATACGGAAAAACCATACACCCTACATTATAAGATAGAGTGACACCACTATTTCCAATCAATATGTTAGATTTCAATGACTAGTAATAATTGATTATAATCTAATTCTCATTTTAGAAAAAAATTGGAAAGAAGATGAGTGGAAGGAATGGTGTGTCTCTAGGTAAGGATGTAGGGTGTAACTAAGGTTGTTCACAAACTGTTAATCTTCTGTTAAGAAAAGCTTAGAAGGAGTTGATTTTGACCCCATTATTTCCACTCTAGGCGTTAAGATAGTCATTAACACTGTTAATAGGTCAAAACCGACCCCATTATTTCCACTCTAGGCATGATTGATGTGTTTTGTGGTTAGTTTTATGGGGGATTGGCTGTTAACATGCTAAAAAGGTCTACGCACGGGCTAGGCAGTCAACGTTAACAAACTACTAGGTTAACAAATATCACCGGATCAGTTCAACTGTTAACCTGTTGACACGATCGATCACAATGACTAGGAAGAAGATTAGGATTGATTTGGAGGATGCAGATGGGGCCAAATACAACTTTAATCTAGAGGGAAATATCACTAGAGATAAAGTCCTTAAGATATTTGAGTTAATGGATTTGATGAATATAGAGGAGCAGGAAGACGCACCACAACTTGATTCGGTTGGGGCTAAGATATGGCATATAGTTGACAAGTATTTTCCTATGGGCAAATTTACCTCAACAGAAGTACTCGAGAAATATGAGGATGAATATAACGAACCCATCAAACTTAGTATAATTTCGACCTATTTGTCCAGGTTCAACACCAAAGGCCGGATCAACCGTCTACGTAATGGAAGAGAGTGGTTATACCAATTAACCAAGGTGCCACAGAGTGCAGACTAGGTAATATTGGCCCTTTTTACTATTATCGAGTCTTCCTGTAGACTGACCTTAACATAATCACCTTTTTGTATTCCCAAGTATTTCCTAAACTGTTTAGGTATGGATATTGTGCCTACAGCCGTGATTTTGACAAGCTCGTCATTCTCAGTAAGCATATTATTAATTTAATAAACTAACTAATTAAATATTTCTTGAATTATTGAATTATATAATATATTGGTTGATTAAATGACATTTTGGGCCAAAGATCAAGCTTGTAGCTAAGAGACACATTGAGAATGAGAAACTGACAACATTTGATACTAGGCCGTTATTGGCGTTTCAGTTATGTTTAGTTTGGCGCGTCCTTTCTCGGTAATCTTGTAAGTGAACGGTTTTTTCTTTGTGTTTCTTTCAACCAGACCGTCCTCAAATAGACGCTTCATTAGCCTCGAGGTATGCTCCCTACTCCTTCCTATTGTGATTTGAATGTCACGTGACGTCATTTCCTTGGCTGTGATTAATCCTAACACATGCTCTGTCACACCATTAAAGTCCATATTGGGCATTCTTGGCTTGGCATGCTCCTTTTCAGGCTCCTTTTTCATCGGTTCAGGTTGTTTTTTCTCTAAAACAGCCTTGGTTTTCTCAACAATTGGTTCCTGAACAACCGCATCATCCAAATCTAGGGAGTCTAAGCGTATTTTCATATCGATCAATTGTTTTTCATAGTATTCTAAGCGTGACAAATAGGCCGGATCAGCCCCTTTTTGTGCAGTATGTGCTTTGATTTTACCATAAATCACCATTCCGAACACCCCCACAACAAATGCGATTATCACACTAACTATGATTTGTGGGTCTGGAATCTCTATTAACATCACTTTCTAAGCATAAATGTCGTGATTTATTGTGATTGGACAACATAATTTCACACTTTACATCAACAACAATATCATGTATAATCACAACAGAACTTACCATGACCGTTATTGCCTTGTGATTCGTCACATTCCACATGCCTGACGCACCAATTTGTCTATGATTTCAATCACATCTTCCTGTCTTTCTGGAAACACATCACTGTCCTTTATCACAGAAACCTGTTGCGCAAGCCTAGATATCACATCAATATCATCTGGCAACAGTATTCCTAGTCCGCGAAGCAGGATTATTGAGTAATACAATCCCATCAACTTGTCCCGCGACTGAGATACCTGCCTGTAATATGCCCCTTTGCTGATGCTGAACTCTAACCGTTCTAGATTCTTGTGATTTAAAATAATTTCAATTTGTCTTTCTGTAAACAAAGATTTTTTGATAATTCTACGTATAATATCATTAAATTTGGACTGAGGTAACTCTCCCATAGCTATACAGATCTGTATACTGCATCTCAATTAAACTTTAAAACACTATACACAAACCCAAACCATGGGAAAAGTAGAACAATACCTTCTGGCTTTGCGTAAAAAGAAAGCAGGCCTTATCTTTGTGCTTATTGACTCTGAGGAATCAAAACTAGCAGAATCTGCAAAACTGGCAAAAGAGGTCGAAAAGATTGGCGCGGCCGCTATACTGGTAGGCGGCTCCTCAGCAATAAATCAATTAGAGATGGCAGAAGTTGTAAAAACTTTGAAAAAATCTGTAAATATTCCAATAATTTTGTTTCCTGGAAACGTAACCGGCGTGGTTCCAAAGGCAGACGCAATACTGTTTAGCTCCCTGATGAACTCCGAAAACCCCTACTACATCACACAGGCTCAGGCATTAGGAGCACCAACCGTGTTAAAGTTCGGTCTTGAGCCACTCCCAACGGCGTATATCATAATTGGTGAGGGAACGACAGCATGGTTTGTTGGTTCTGCAAGAGCAATCCCCTTTGAAAAGGCTGGTATCGCTGCGGCTTATTCCCTTGCAGCACAGTTCTTTGGCATGAGATTTGTCTATCTGGAGGCAGGCTCGGGGGCAAAACAAAGCATCCGGCCAGAGATGATCAAGGCAGTAAGAAGCGTCTTTTCAGGATTTCTCATAGTTGGCGGCGGAATCAGGGATGCCAAGACCGCAAGTAGCCTAGTTCGAGCAGGAGCCGATGCAGTTGTGATAGGAACCATGCTTGAAAAGGAAAAGGACAGCGTAAAAAAACTGGCCGAAATAGCAAATAGCCTCAAAAACATAAGGAAATAACATGTCTGAGAATGCGGCCAGAGGCCGACTAGAAGGCATACCAATGCCTAACTACTACCTTGATTACTATGGCAAAATATCGGAAAAAACGTACTCGATCTTTGAGAGAGCAGCACAGGCAAAATCCACATTAGTTGATTCATCAGGAAATGTAGAGCCAAAAATCGCCTTTGATCTGGCCGACCGGGTGGCAAAAATGCACGATATCGACATTGCGGAACCGCTCAGAGATCTCCTAACAACGACCACTAAGGAGCTTGCTGCCCTTGAAGTCTCCAAAAACATAGCACTTGGCAAGTACTTGCCGGAAGGCGCTTCTTTAGAAGAAAGACTGGATAATGCCGTGCGTGTAGGCCTTGCCATAGTCACAGAAGGCGTTACAATTGCTCCACTACAGGGAATAAGCAGTGTTACTATCAAGAAAAACAAAGATGGAACAGAATATCTTTCGGTATCCATTGCAGGCCCAATGCGTTCAGCTGGCGGAACCGAGTCGGCCGTGACGATGCTTATTGCAGACCACGTAAGGCGGACAGTCGGCCTGCAAAAATACCAAGCTAACTCCTTTGATGATGAGATAGGTAGATTTGTTGAAGAACTGCGTATCTATGAGCGTGATGTGGGAAGCTTCCAATACCACGTCTCAGATGAAGACATAATCACAGTGATCTCCAACCTGCCGGTGGAGCTTGATGGTGTTGATACCGATCCAAACGAGGTGGTTAACCACAAAAACATGGCTCGAATCAAGACGGATAGGGTACGTGGTGGCGCACTTCGAGTTTTAAATGACGGGCTTATTGGGAGAGCAAAAAAACTGCTAAAACGTATAGATCAGTACAATCTTGATGGCTGGGACTGGCTTGGATCTCTTAAGGGTGGTATACAAAAGGGAGACGGGGAGGATTCGGCAGCAAAAAGGCTCAAAGAGGTCATCACGGGAAGATCTGTTCTCTCACTACCAAACAAGATTGGCGGCTTTAGATTAAGATATGGTAGGTCCTGTAACACGGGCTTTGCCGCAGTAGGAATCCATCCGGTTGTGGCAGAGATACTAAATCATACGATCACAGTAGGCACTCAGATAAAGATCGATATTCCTGGGAAAGGTGCCACAGTTGCCTTTGTTGATAGTTTAGACACACCCATAGTAAGGCTGAAGGGTGGAAATGTTGTCAAGATTCGGGATGTTGAGCACGGCATAAAGATCAAGGGCCAGATAGAGAAGATTCTCTACCTAGGTGATATACTCATTTCGTTTGGAGATTTTCTTGAGAATAACGCGCAATTAATTCCGACCGGCTATGTCGAGGAGTTCTGGATTGAAGAGCTAAAGCAGGTAATGACAAAATACAAGTCTGATTCTGAGCTCGCAAGATTTCTACAACAAACACCAAGCCTTGATGAGTCACTGGAATTGTCGTTGAACTTTAAGATTCCACTGCACCCACAATACCTATTCTACTGGGAGCAGATATCGCCGGATGAATTAAGAAAGCTGGAACGACCACTGAAAATAGAGGAAGAGTCAATCCGGTATGGCTTTGACTGTAAGGAGATTCTGGAAAGACTGGGGGTTCCACACGAGATTTCAGACTCTACCATTCTTGTAAGCGGCCCGGAAGCTGAGATCTTCTACCAATTATTGTTTTCAAACCCTTTGGAACACACAGACAGCGTGCCTGAGACTATCACCAAATCATCTGGAATACCAATAAGGCCCAAATTTTCAACCTCTATTGGTGTTAGAATTGGCCGCCCTGAGAAGGCTGCGCCCAGACTCATGAAGCCGCCAGTTCACATACTCTTTCCGACAGGAGAAAAAGGTGGGGTCACACGAGATATCACCAAGGCCGCAATTCCAAACTTTTACTGCAACATTCACAATCGAATCTGCAAGAACTGTAATGAGCCATCAATTAGCATAATCTGCCAAAAATGCGGTATTAAGACAGTTATGGACTATGTATGTCCTGCATGCAAGGCCTCACTTGAGGAACCATACTGCCAGAGGTGCAAAAAAAAGGCACCTACACACTCGTTCAAACCATTCCCACTAAAAGAAAAACTAATCATGGCACAGCAAAAGACCGGCATCAGAGTGCAGGAACCATTCAAAGGAGTAATGGATCTGATTGGGCAGAACCGGATTGCAGAGCCACTTGAAAAGGGTCTCATAAGACAATCACTTGATCTTTCGGTCTTTAAAGACGGAACCGTCAGATTCGATGCTACCAACTCCCCAATAACTCACTTCAAGCCGCAATGGATTGGCACATCAATAGAAAAGTTACACGAGCTTGGATATACCCATGACATGGATGGAAGACCACTGACCAGCCAAGATCAGATGGTGGAGATAAAAATGCAGGACATCATCATTCCACATGAGAGCGGCAAGTATCTAGTACAGATATGCCGGTACATCGATCTTGAGCTGGAAAAACTATATGGAAAAACATCATTTTACAACGTAAAGAGTACGGACGAGCTTGTGGGGCACCTTGTGATCGGTCTTGCGCCACACACATCAGTAGGCATAGTTGGAAGAATAATAGGATATACAGACACACACGTCTGTTTTGCAACACCGAACTGGCACTCTGCCAAACGCAGAGATGCAGATGGTGATGCAGACTCTATCATGCTTTTAATGGATGCACTGCTGAATTTTTCAAGACAGTTCCTCTCTGACAAGATTGGCGGTCTTATGGATGCGCCGCTTCTTATCCAGCCTGTCGTGCTTCCACATGAATCCCAGCCACAGGCCCACAACTTTGAGGTGACTAAAACACTACCGCTAGAGTTCTTTGAGGACACGCTACAAAAGAAAAACGCAACCGCGATAAAATCCGTTGAGATAATCAAATATCGCCTGGAATCTGACGCCCAGTTCTACGGATATCATTTTACGCATTCAACTACGACGCTTACTACATCAAGATCAAGAAGTGCGTACTCTACACTTGGCTCGATGCTTGACAAGTTTGATCTGCAGATGAGAAATGCCGAGATTATTGGGGCAGTAGATCCAACCGAGATTGTCACAAACGTGATTACAACACATCTTGTGCCCGATATAATTGGCAATCTGCGTGCCTATGGAAGACAAAAATTCAGGTGCACTGCATGTGGCAGAAAATACAGGAGGGTGCCACTTTTACAGCACTGTATCTGTGGAAACGATCTGATACAGACTATAACTCGCGCCTCTATTGAAAAATATCTGCGTCTTGCAAAGAGACTGACTGAAAAATATGATGTTGGCCCGTATCTAAAAAGCAGAATTGCTACACTTTCAGATGAAATCGATCTGGTCTTTGGGAAACGCAGTGGAGACCAGCTGCTTTTGACGGACTACCAGTAACTACCTGAGTTTTACGTACTCGTATGCTCCAAGCTTGTTGTCAAAGCAATAACGGACCTTCTGGTAGTCCTTTCTGAACGCCTTGACCTTTCTTGCCATCTTTTTTGGATCCTTCTTGTCTATTACAATGCTTTTGATGAATGATGCAATCTCTTTCATCTCTTGGCCCTTCATACCAAGTCTTGTTATCTCCGATACTCCAAGTCTTATTCCTCCAGGATGGAAGTAGTTTCTGCCAGCCTTGATGTCGCCTGGAATAAGCTGTCTGTTTACAATTATGTTTGCCTTTTCCAAATCGGCCTCTACCTTTCCTCCATCAGAATAGTCAAGAACGTTTACTGCAATTTGGTGAGATTTTGTAAATCCGCGCTTTTCGCCTAATACCTTGAATCCATGATCGCTTAGCGACTCTGCAAGAGTCTTTGCATTTTTTATCACTTGAACTGCATAATCCTTTCCAAACTCCAGTGCCTCAGCAAAGGCGATTGCTTTTGCCGCCATATGGTGTATGTGATGGCTGCTTGTAAGCCCAGGAAATGTTGCCTTTTTGATGGCATCTGCGTGAGCTTCTGAGCCAAGTACTAGCCCTCCTTGTGGCCCAAACAATGTCTTGTGGGTACTCATCGTCATTGTGTCTGCCCCCTCTCTGAGCGGATCTTGGAATTGGCCTCCTGCAATAAGACCTGCCACGTGGGCGGCATCATAGTTAATGTGCATGTTGTAGCCTTTTAGAAAATCAGCAAGCTCCTTTACCGGGTGTGGGAACAAAAACAAAGAGCCGCCAAACATAGCCATCTTTGGCAGCCTATTTGCACTTTTGAGATCCTTTATCTTTTCCTTGGTCTTGTCCACATCTATGGTCATCTCATCAGCATCAAACGGGTAGAATTCTACATCGAGCCCGTGAACTAGGCCAGCAGTGCCAGAATGCTCTTTTTTCCCATGCGAGATGTGGCCTCCCGCCGGAATTGAGGGGGCGATCATCACATCTCCTGGATTTGTAAATGCGGAATAAACAGCTAAATTGGCGACAACGCCGGAAATCGGCCTGACGTCTGCGAATTTTGCACGGTATAGTTTTTTTGCAAGCTCCATGCACTGGATCTCCACCTTGTCGATGTATATGCACCCTGCATAGACACGCTCACCTGGCCAACCCTCTGCATAACGGTTGCCAAAATCAGAAAGCAGCGCCTCCTTAACTGCGGGACTGGGTACGTTCTCACTTGCAATCAGCGGTATCGAGTCCTCAAACCACTTGTTGTGTGCAACAAGATCGGAGAGAATTTCTTTGTAGGTGTTTTTGACCGCAGATTTACCCATGGTTTTGCAGTCAAAATTCCCAATTTAAAAACACCGCTCTCAATATGCAAAGTATAAAAAGGGAAAAACCGAACTGCCAACGTTATGAGCATGCAAGTACCAAAAGGCAGTTTACCGGTTGTATTGTTAAAAGAAGGAGCAACCGAAAGCAAGGGTCGTGAAGCCCAAAAAAACAATATTGCAGCAGCTAAAATCATAGCCGAAATAGTCCATAGCAGTCTTGGTCCAAGAGGAATGGACAAAATGCTGGTAGACTCTCTTGGCGATGTCACTATTACAAACGATGGTGCTACCATACTCAAGGAAATCGACGTTCAGCATCCTGCAGCAAAAATGCTAGTTGAGATCTCCAAGACCACCGACAACGAGGTAGGCGATGGAACAACATCGGCAGTCATACTTGCAGGCGCACTGCTTGAGAATGCCGAATCCTTGATCAACCAGGATGTCCACCCGACAATAATTGTGGACGGGTACAGAAAGGCGCAAAAAAAGGTATTACAATTTTTAAAAGATATTGCAGAAGAGGTAAATCCAGGCGACAAGAGTATTCTATCAAAAATCGCACGAACCTCAATGCAGACTAAACTTGTGAGAAAAGAGTCAGACCATCTTGCAGAACTCATTGTAAAGGCAGTGCTCGCAGTAGCAGAAAAAGAGGGCGATGGGTATGTTGTTGATGATGATGACATCAAGGTAGAGAAAAAGGCCGGTGGCTCTATGAGGGACTCTACATTGGTTGAAGGAATAGTTCTTGACAAGGAGGTCGTTCATGGCGGGATGCCAAAGAAGATTGCCGATGCAAAAATTGCGCTAATCAATACAGCACTTGAAATCGACAAGACAGAGTTTGATGCAAAAATCAACATCTCAAACCCACAACAAATGAAGACATTTCTTGACGAGGAAAACAGGATGATAAAAAACATGGTAGACAAAGTTGTAGGCTCCGGTGCCACAGTGCTTCTATGTCAAAAGGGAATTGATGATATGGCACAACACTATCTTGCAAGAGCAGGCGTTCTTGCGGTAAGGCGCGTAAAGGAAAGTGATATGGCAAAGCTTGCAAAAGCAACGGGAGCAAGAATTGTTACTAATTTGGATGATTTGTTTGAAAAAGATCTGGGTTCGGCACAGATTGTAGAGGAGAAAAAGATAGAAGAAGACAGATGGGTGTTCATTGAAGGATGCCAGAATCCAAGATCAGTGACGCTTTTGCTCAGGGGCGGCTCACAGAGGGTCGTAGATGAGGTCGAAAGGTCGGTTCACGATGCAGTTATGGTAGTAAAGGATGTGATGGAAAACCCCTCAATAGTTGCCGGAGGTGGAGCGCCAGAAACGCATGCTGCAACAAAGCTGCGACATTGGGCAAAATCCTTGGAAGGAAGAGAACAGCTGGCCGTTGAAAAATTCGCTGACGCCCTGGAAGTTATCCCTCTAACACTAGCAGAGAATGCAGGAATGGATCCAATTGATACTCTAACTACACTTCACTCAAAACAACTCAAAGGAGAAAAGTGGATAGGAATTGATGTTATGAAGTCTCGTGTTGGCAATATGAAGACCAGCGATATTGTTGAACCGCTTGCGGTAAAGAACCAAATCGTTTCTGCTGCAACCGAGGCCGCGTGCATGATTCTGAGAATTGATGATGTAATTGCAATTGCCAAATCCGGATCACCAATGCCAGAAGGCGGAATGCCTGGAATGGGCGGCATGGGAGGCATGGGCGGTATGGGAGGAATGCCTGGAATGGGTGGTATGGATATGGGCGGCATGGACATGTAATGTCCTCAAACGTTTATTTGTCAACTAGTTCTATCTGAATTTATTGAGCGGTGCAACCAAGGTAATTACCGGAGTCAAGTATGCATACTTGCTGGCATTCTTTGCTCTGTTATCCGGACTGTTCTATCCACTAATTCAGGGCGGCACTGAAGACTTTGTTGTGCTTGGTGTGATAATGCTCATCATTGGACTTGCAGGTGGTATCCTAGTTTACAAGGCAACAATCTCGGCAAAAAGGCGTGGAATCTATCTGGCAGGCGGATTTGGGTTGATGCTGTTTTCACTCTTTTACATACTGCAAATTACAGGAAGACAGCTGATTTAGACGTCAAAGTAAAGGTAGAATTCATGTGGGTGCGGCCTGATGGATATCTCGCGATGATCCTTCCTTTCAAGCTCAATAATCTTGTCAATTACATCGTTTTCAAAGATCGGATTGAGGAACTTGCGATCCGATTCCAACTCATCAAGTGCCTCACCTAATGTTGCCGGAACCGTTTTGATTCCACGCTTTACACGTTCTTCTTTTGTCATGTGATAAATGTTATCAAGAACCGGGTCTCCTGGCTCCATCTTCTTCTTAATTCCATCAAGCCCTGCTGCCAGTACCGCAGAGAACACCAAGTATGGGTTTGATGACGGATCGGGTGCTCTGTATTCAAATCTCTTCAGGTAGGCGTATTTTTCTCCGCTAAAATGTTGCGGAACTCTTATTGCCGCAGATCTGTTGCTTGGACTCCACGCAATGTATACTGGTGCCTCATATCCTGGAACCAGTCTGTGGTATGAGTTGGTGGTGGGATTCGTGATTGCACATAATGCCCTAGCATGATTTAAGATTCCACCACAAAAGTATCTTCCAGTCTGACTGATCTCGTCCTTCTCATCCTTGTCATAGAATGCATTTTTTTTGTTTTTCCACAAACTAACATTTGTGTGCATGCCGGAGCCAGCATCCATCGATATCGGCTTTGGCATCATAGTAGCTACCTTGCCAAACTTTTTGGCAATGTTCCTTACAGCAAATTTGTATGTCTGTGTGGCATCAGCAGCATTTGTCAAATAATCATATTTAATGTCAATTTCACACTGTCCTGCAGTTGCCACCTCATGGTGATGGTTGTCACACAGGATTCCAAAATGCTCGTTTAAGACATCTACACACTCACTCCTAAACTCACTAAGAGTATCTGATGGCGTGCTTGGGTAGTATCCTTCCTGAAGGCCCATCGGATATCCAGTTCCCTCTTGGCTCCACGGCGCCTCCTTCGACTCTATGGAATATGACTGGCCTTTGTAGGGGGTTAAAACATCCCAGTGTACCTTGTCAAAGACGAAAAACTCTACCTCCGGGCCCCAATAGCTGTAATCAAAACCCTGAGTCTTTAGGTATTCTTCGGCCTTTTGGGCTATTCCTCTTGGATCGCGTCCAAGGCGGCCTCTTCCACGACCCCAATAAATATCACAGATGAGCCTTGCCGTCCTTTTTTCGGTCATCCATGGTATGACGGCAAATGTGTTTGGATCCGGCTTTAAAATCAAGTCCGAGTCGTCTACACCAGTAAATCCAACTATGGAAGATCCATCAAGCTTTGGAAGACCGTCCTTCATCTGGTCCGGTGTAAACGTGGCAGCCGAAATGGTTGTGTGATGATATCTGCCCACCAAACTAGTGAACTGCAAATCGATAAACCGTATGTTTTCATGTTTGATTTTGGCAAAGACCTCGTCTGCAGAATACTTGATCTGGGTTGTCTCGCCGTGAATTACTTTATAGGGCATTTTTCCTCTTTATGTTTACACGAAAAACCCTCGCATTTAAGGATTAATGTCGAATTCGACTATGCGACAACTGGGGCCTCTGGGCACGGCCATACCAAAGGTTTTCAATTACCCTATCCTAACAACATTAGATAATGTCGGAAACAAAAAGGGTTGATCTGAATTACCTGTACTCCGTACTCATCAGAGAAATTGAAAATGAGCAAGTTCAGGAAATTGATGTCGAATTCTACAAGACACTCTCAGAATATCTTGGAAAGTTAAAGAATGAAGGGTATGGCGGAGTTGAAAACAAGATAAAATTAAAGCTGATAGATCTGGTCACGCAGGCCGTGGATCTACTTTTGAGGACACGTATAGAGAAGGTAACCGGTCAAGAAAAACTTGATTTTACAAACCTGCTTGATGAAGAAAAATACATTTTGGAATCGCAACAGGATCTTGCGGAACGAAGGGATATCATACTTTCAGCTACTCTGAATGGCAGAACAAAACTGCTACAGAGTGTATCTAAAAAACACAAAACAAAACCCATAACAGTGAGATTTCTGCAGGATTTTGACCAGTTTGTCGGTGCCGATTATACAAAGTACGGCCCATACAAGACGGAGGATGTTGCAACGATTCCAAACGAGAATGCGCAGGCACTTGTGGCAAAAAACATCGCAGTCAAGATCACAACGGAAGAATAATTATGGACTTTGGTAGGTAGCACGACGATGTCTCATCTTGATGTGGATGTTATCGACTTTCTCCTGCTTACAATATACCCGGTTGCAGCTTTATTTTTTATTGAACTTATCAGCAGAGCAATTAAGATACCAAACTGGATAAAACTCACAGTACAGGCAATCACATCGGTTGGATTTGCCATTGCCTATGTCACTATGATAACAGCCCACTGGCTGACAGCAATCGTTTTACTCGCACTCGCCGCAGCCCTATTTTATCAAGCAAGACTTGCAAAGATAAAACCGGGAAAATCCGTTTACTAGTTTTTCCGTCTCTTAAAAATTCTAGCAAAAAACCCGGGTCTCTGCTCTCTAATCACTTTCTTTTCGCCAAATCTTTTTGCGCGTATCGATGTCAGCTTGACACAGCGGTGTTCTTCAGGAAGACGATGTTCGGCACAGAATTCGTCTTTGCAATAGTTGCATTGAAATGGCAAATCAGTCTCGTTTCCACAATAGGCACAATTAACTTTCCTCATTGCAATTGTTTTATTTTTTTTACTAATAAACTCTCAAATCCTCCAAAAACATAAAACAGCCAAAGCACGAGCGTTGCCATGATAAAAGACAAAATAGCAATTATTACCGGTGCATCAAGTGGAATCGGATACGCGGCCGCTCTTACGCTTTCAAAGGCCGGTGCCAAGGTCGCAATTGGAGCAAGAAGAACGGACAAGCTGGAATCGCTAAAAAATGAAATTGAAAAGAACGGCGGTCAAGTGCTTGCCCAAAAACTCGATGTTACAAACAAGGTTAGCTGTGACTCCTTTGTAGATGCAGTTATGAAAAAATGGGGTGCGGTAGATATTCTAGTAAACAATGCAGGCCTGATGCCTCTTAGCTTTTTGAAAAATCTCAAGATAAACGAGTGGGATCAGATGATTGATGTAAACATTAAAGGTGTTCTTTACTGCACTGCGGCAGTAATACCGCACATGCTTGCAAAAAAATCCGGCCACATAGTAAACATTTCATCTGTAGCAGGGAGAATTGTCTTTCCGGCAGGCGCTGTTTATTGTGCAACAAAGCATGCAGTCACTGCACTCAGTGAAGGCTTTAGGCAGGAGTTCAGCCAGCGCTCAAATATCCGGGTGACTTGCGTTGAGCCAGGAGTTGTTGCAACAGAGCTGACAAATACCATAACCGACGATTCGCTGAAGGCCTTTGTTGAATCCACAAAAAAGATGGAATCGTTGCAAGCACAAGACATTGCAAACGCAATACTGTACGCAGTAGACTCACCCCCGCACGTTAACGTCAATGAGATACTGATAAGACCAACGACACAAGAACGCTAATGCACATAGTTATTTTGGGTGGCGGATTTGGTGGCCTTGCGGCTGCAAACGAGCTGCGTTCTGCATTACAAGAAGTGAAGATCACCGTAATAGACAAGAAGGACTATTTTATGATGGACTTGGTCAAGCTCTGGATAATAAAGGGCACACGAAAGTTTGCGACCTCAAAAAGACCACTCAATTCTCTTGCAAAGAAAGGAATCGATTTTGTCAACGAACAGGTTGTTTCAATAGATATGAAGCAAAAAAAGGTCACTACAACGGCACACGAGTTCTCATACGACTATCTAATTGTGGCACTGGGAGTTGAGCTTGCGCCTCAAAAAATACCTGGGCTTGCGGAAAACGGATTGATACTTTATGACCTTGAGTGCGGCCCAAAAATCAGAGAAAAGATACTCTCTCTAAAGTCCGGCAAGCTGGCGTTTGTAATAACCGATATGCCCTACAAATGCCCGCCGGCTCCATTTGAGGCTGCACTCATCATCAACTCCATGCTAAAGGATATGGGAACAAGAGATTCTGTTGCAGTTGACTTTTACAGCCTGGCTCCCATCACGCTTCCTGCTGCTGGGCCAGAGGTAAGCAAGCAGCTTTTGGAATTGCTAGAAATGGAGAACATAAGATTCCATGGATCCTGCAAGACCGTCTCCGTTGAGGCAAACAAACTAAAATTTCAAGATGGAAGTGAGGCATTATTTGATCTGCTTATTGCTGTCCCACCACACCAAGCACCGCAAGTAGCGTACTCAAGTGGCCTTGCACAAGAAGGCCAATTCATTCCAGTTAAAAGAAATTGTAAAACCCAGTTCGCCAACGTCTATGCTATAGGTGATGTGACGACCATGATGGTAACTGACAAGATTGCAGTTCCAAAGGCAGGAATATTTGCGGAAGGACAGGGTGTGGCTGTGGCACGCGATATCATATCGCAAATAAGAAACACAAACAACGTCTCTGAATTTGATGGAAAGGGTGGTTGCTTTGTTGAAATGGGTAACACTGCAGGATACGTCTATGTTGACATGTTTGCAGAACCAAACCCGATAACACGTCTTGACAAGCCGGCACCTGAACACATGAAAGAAAAGGAGTACTTTGAGAAGGAAAGAATCGAAAAATGGCTATAATGTGTTTTTCTTGTCTTTTACCATGTGATCTAATAGCGCCTTAAGCTCAGGCCCAACATCACCACCCTTTGCCATGTCTAGCTTTTCAGGAATGCTGTTTTTGAAGTCCTCATCCTCAAGCTCTACTCTAAGTTTTTCTTTACAATCTATGTGGTTATCGTCAGTTGCAGATATCTTGTGACAAATTGAGCAAATCTTCATCACTTACAATTAGGATCAGACAATTTAATAATTTCACGATTTGCCTTTTTGCTAATGGGGCCGTAGTCCAGCTTGGTTAAGATGCTAGCCTGGGGTGCTAGAGATCGTGGGTTCAAATCCCACCGGTCCCATCGCCTTTCTCTGCCAGATCTGCCTGACTACAAATATCCACACAACGATGAGTGCTACCATGCCAATCCTGACGAACACATCAATGCCAAGAGCATCCTGCTGTGGCTGCCGGTGTTGGACAGCCGGTGCCTGCACATAATATCCTGCAAGATGGTCCACCGGTGAGAATTGGTCAGTTAAAAACGGCGTGTCATCTGTGATTATTGGTATGTGATGGTTTTCCACAACATCGTTGCATGTAATGTCTCGGTATATTATGCAGCTTGACGACTCGGATAACTTGCCAAGCAAATCATATTCTGTCTTGAATGCAACAACTGCGATATTTTGCCTGTAATCTTTGTTATTGACATTGGTTGGAAACGTATACACTGTGGGAAATACCTCACGCATCGTCTTGTAATTTGCGTTCAACAGTTGTGCATTTCTACCTTCAAGGACGCCAATAAAATTTGATATGATTACTCCGCCTTCATCCAGTCTTTCATTGAGAAGAGTATAGTATTCAAGTGTTAGGAGGTGGAACGGTATGTTGTTTCCTGCATATGCATCAAGAATTATTGCATCATATTTTTTCTCGCCTCTCATTAAAAACTGTCTTGCATCCTCTGTGTATATTGTCAGGTCTGGATGATTGTGGAGTGTAAAATATTTTTTTGCTACGGTGACAACGTCTGAGTCAATCTCGACTACATCAACTTTGATCCCAGGATGCATAGCAAGAAAGTTCTTGGGCCCAGAAAATCCGCCCCCTCCTATGAAAAGTGCACTCTCCATTTGCGGGTTTACTACGCTTGCAATGTGGAATAACTTTGTATAGTAAAGTTCAAGGCCATCAGGATCATTGATATTCATAATGCTGTGAATGGTACCATCCACATACAGAGTTCTAAAACCGTCATACTCTGTTACACGTATTGTGCTGTATAGTGATTCCTTCTCATATAGATCCCCCTCATGCTGTGCAGCATCTGTACCAGACATTGCGTAATTTGCAAGCAGCAGCGACACAAACAATCCGAGAATAATCTTGGGGGCCAATTTGAGGCCAATCACAGAAACGAGCATCAGGCAGACACCAATCCCCAATATCATGTAATTTATCTCAAAGAGTGGGATCAGCACAAACACAGTAAAGAACGTCCCAAAGATACTTCCAAGTGTGGACAATGAGTAAAGATTGCCAGAAATGTTTCCTACTCTATGTAGACTCTTAGTACCCAGCTTTATTGCGTATGGTGATACAAATCCTGCAAGAATTGATGGAGGACAAAATAATGCAAGTGTGACAAACAAATTTGCAGTTATCGAGTCAGAAAATATGCTAGTAAACAACTCGATTGTTTCCTGCGATACAAATGGAATGCACACGATAAAGACACCGGTAGAAAAGGCGATGGAACACAGCTTGCCAAAGTTTGGCGAATTATTGCTCACTCTGCCTCCAAGATGGTATCCTATGGTCAGTCCTGACAGAACCACTCCGATGAGAATTCCCCAAGAATATGTGGTGCTTCCAAAGACGGGCGTCACTATACGACTTCCTGCAATCTCAAGTGCCATGACGATCGCACCTGATGCAATTGCAACTACTGCAAGCTTCCAGAACTTTTCCAAATCCGTAAACTGACTCATGTCAGTACACCTCATACAAAGGGCTCCTAAAGCATTTTGGAGTGATTTACATCAAAAAATCCGACAATTACACTCAGGGGCGACACATACAATCCCGTTCTCCGCACAAACAGTACACCAAAAACGAAAAGACACCAGTATTTGATGAAAAACCGTCTGTCGCATCAGCATATACAACAAACGTCTTCAGATTTGGCAAGTCGCGAGGTGGTCTCCATGAAACGGCAAAATTTCCATCATCATCTGTTTGTCCCTCAAACTCATCAAAGACATGCTCGCTATGATCCTCAATCCTCACAATCACAAGAGCGCCTTCCGCTGGTCCATGAGCATCTGTTACGTGCACCTGTATGCTCTGAGAGGTACCAAGTCTTATGGCCTTGGCGCCAGTAACAAACACGCTCAATTTTTGTGGCTCCGTTTGACCGACAACAACAAGCACGTTTTGTTCTATTAGAAACTCTATCGCAGAAATAAACTCATCTTCTGTGGTCTTTCCATCAACCCACCAGGCAGTCATTGTATTAATCCAACCCGGTATTGCAGGTGCTCTTTGCACAAAAAAAGATGACTTTGAGATCTCGTTCCCAGCATGGAACGCAGTCACATGATAGGCACCCACCAAAGAGTCATGTCGTATTGGAATAATTGTGGAATAAACGCCAGTTCTCAATACAGGGGTGGTGTAATCTGTTCTGCTTCCAATAGGATCTGCAACACTTAGTATAACTGGACTTGACTGCCCATAACTTCCCGTGTTGCCGCTAATTTTTACAAATTCTGTGGTCCCATAGCTTGGCAGAAAATAAACACCATACTTGATCTCCGTTTTAATGATTCCCAATTCCTTCAAGTCTGAGAGCACTTCATAGAACAGATTATCTGTTCCCTGTCCTAGAGCACACAATTTTGCCTTGTTCCTTATACCATCCGGGATCTGGGCTGCTTCAGCTTCAACAACAACTATGACAACTAGTAAAACCAAAAAAAGACACCACAAACGGATACTATTATCAATTAGCAATACTAAAATCTCCACTAGCCGATTTTATCAAACTGCTTCAGACTCTTCCACAAATACCATGTCGCGACAGTCCTGTAAGGCCTCCACCTTTCTGCGATCTCTTTGATCTGCGCGTCTTTTGGGATCTCAGGAAGGCAGTACAGCCGTTGTATTCCCTTCCTAAGACCAAGATCCCCAACCGGAAGTATATCCTGCCTGCCAAGGCAAAAAATCAAAAACATATGTGCAGTCCAAGTACCAACACCGCTTATCTTTGTAAGCTCTGATACAACCTCATCATCGGGCATATTTCTTAGTATCCTAAACTGAATTTGTTCATCAATGACTTTCTTTGAGAGATCTTTGATGTAGGAAATCTTCATCCTTGAGAGACCTGCCTTTTGTAGCTTGGAGACTGGAGTTCTGAGAACGTCCTCAGGCTTTGGATACCTCTTGTAGATGTCTTTGAATCTGGCAGAGATGGATTCTGCAGCCTTGCCGGAAAGCTGCTGAGTTATTATCGCATCAACAAGCGACCGGTACGGATTCTTTTCAAGTATTATGCTGTAAGGCCCAACTGATCTGATGATCTTACCAAGATCTGGGTCCTTTTTTAGAAACTGAATTGCCGCATGGCTCACAACTTTAGCACCCTAATTACCCTCTCAAAACTCTCCTTATTCGGTTCTAGTTTGTATTGCCTTAGAGCTTCAATGATTTTTGACTTTTGTGGAACTGCATAAAGTCTAGTAATCGATTTGGCAAGGCCAGAGCCAATATACAATCCCTGAGAGGCCGACGTCACATTTGACGTCTTGCGTTCAAGACTTGAGCTTTCAAAATCTATAATCGTAACTTTTTTTCCAACAATTACGTGCTTTGATATGTAGCTAAGCTCTCCATGATCAAGACCGATGGAATCAAGCTTGTAACAGTCGTATAGTACCTTTCGTATTACATCTTTTATGGCTTTGACGTTTCTGTGATCATACTCGCTCAACCAATCTTGAATCTTTTTACCATCCAAAAACTCCATTACCACAAAGTTCTTGCTACTTGCAATCAGTTTTGGTCCTACGTTCACTTTATTTGCAGCCTTGAGAAATATGCTTTCCTGCTCCATCGTCTTGCGAGGTGAGTCGGTTCTGCGTATTTTTAGTGCAACTTTTCTTGTTCCAATCTTTGCCAGCACTACAACGCCTGTGT
>JAWCRP010000011.1:0-21213 GCA_038869175.1 Candidatus Nitrosotenuis sp.
GTCAGCCTTTCTGTTAATTATGGAGAATCTGTCGGTATTGTAGGTGAGAGTGCGTGTGGAAAAAGTACCCTTGGGCTTTCAATAATGCGTACGGTTCCTGGTGGTAAGATAGAGTCCGGTAAGATACTATTTGAAGGCAAATCCCTGTTGGACATGACAGAAAAAGAATTTGATAATGTATATCGCTGGAAGCAAATCTCAATGATATTTCAGGGTGCAATGAATTCACTTGACCCTGTTTATACAATAGAACAACAATTTTTAGATGTGTTGCAGGAACACAAGCATATTGGAAACAATACTGAACTAATGATACGGGCATTGGAATCTGTAAGCCTTGATTCAAATATCCTCAAAAAATATCCTCATGAGCTTAGTGGAGGAATGAAACAACGTGTTGTAATCGCAATGGCACTTTTGCTGCAGCCAAAGATTGTCATAGCAGATGAGCCGACAACGGCACTTGATGTTTTGGTTCAATCACAAATCCTCAACATGTTCAAAAGTCTCAAAAAGCAGGGTGTATCATTCTTTCTCATATCACATGATCTTTCTACCATCTCTGAAGTATGTGAGAAGATTGGAATAATGTATGCTGGTAAAATGGTTGAATTTGGAAGTTCTTCACAAATATTTGCAAATCCTCAACATCCATACACGCAAGCGTTGATAAGATCTATGCCAAAGCTTCATTCTGATGAGAAACCAAAGTATATTCCGGGTACCCCGCCGTCACTATTAAATCCACAACCTGGATGCAGGTTTATCAAAAGATGCCCTCAAGCCATGGAAAAATGTAAGCAAGACCCGAATATGACAAAAACACAATCAGGATACGTCCAGTGTTTTCTTTACGAATAAATTTTAACTATTGGCAAGCACGCATCAATAATTCTGAGCATCTCTGAACGAACCACTTTCTTGTCTATTGACACCCAGACTATGCTTCTTTTTATGGTAAATGATATTGTCTGGACCTTTTTGCGCTCCTCCCATACAAATTCAGTTCTTCCCAGTTTTTTATCGAACTTGCTTTCCATATCTGTCTTAATCGCAATATGTGAAAATTGATTCTGTGTGCCTTTTTCATCTAAAAGTGGCTTCAGTCCATGTCTTCGCCTGTACGCAAGAAGTTTTCCCTTATTGCCAATTATTCCTACAAATCGTATGTATGGACTAATCGAGTATATTTTTTCACAGATCTCCCGATGCTCATTGTGTACCATTTACGTCTTGTAGATTTTATGATTATTTTAATATCGTGGTGCGTAAACTCGTTGATAGTTTAATAGTATATCCTGTTCGTCCTAGTTGTGGAATTATCAAGTCTATTTCCATTCATTGATCAGATAGGTTACATAGGGCTTGCACTAGTAAGTTTTCTTGGTTCACTAATTCCGTTTGTACCAATTCCATCGTTTGTTCTTTTGGCAACAATGTCAATTGGCGAGAAATTCAATCTGCATTACCTTGCATTAATATCTGCCATTACTGCAACTGTTGCCAAGCAAATAATATTTTTGATTAGTTATGGCGGAAGAAGAATGATTTCCAAAAAAACAAGGAAAAGAATGAAGCCGTTTGAGCGACTCGTAAAAAAGTATGGTGCGGCTGCATCGTTTATTGCAGCAGCTACACCAATTCCAGATGATATGATATATGTGCCGTTGGGCCTTGCAAAATACAATCCATTAAAATTCTTCATATCTACGTTTGCCGGTAAACTAGTGTTAAGTTACATAATTGTACTGCTATCTCATTTCTTTGGTGTACGATACGTTGAACCATTTCTTGAATCATCAGAGGATGCGACGTTGGTATATGTTGGTATGGCAGTATTCTCTATCACTATGATCGCAGCAGTTTTGATTCTTCTGCGTCTTGATTGGGGGCGCATCTTGGGCAGAATTGCACCTTGGACAATTGACGAAGATGATAAAAACTAGCGTATAACTCTAAAATTCCAAAGCTTATCTGTTGCCTTTTTTATCCCAACTCTTGTTCCCGCTGCTACTTTTCTTTTGATATTGATACCATCTATGATGTATAGTGTATCTGATGTTACAAGATCTTCGCCATACTGCTTTTTTGTAATATCTAAAGCCTTGGTAATTTTCCCAGGACCATTTGTCAGAGTCTCCAATTGGTGCATCTTTCTGTTTTTTATCATAATATCGATACCACTATGTGGCTCTAATGATCTGATCAAAACTGCTCCCGCCTTGTACTTGTCGTCTCTTGCCACAACATTCATGCAATAATGCATGCCATATGTAAAATAGACATAAGCGCAGCCTACCTCCCCGAACATGGCCTTATTGCGCTCTGTTATTCCTTTATGTGCGTGGCTTGCAGGATCATCATTCTGCCTGTATGCTTCGGTCTCAGTTATCATGCCAGATACGGATGTTTTGCCTATTTTTCGAACTAGCATCTTTCCTAAAAGCTCTCTTGCAACCACTACCGTGTCGCGCATATAGAAATCCCTTGTTAATCGATATTCACTCATGCTGTGATTCTAACATGTTTGACAGTTTTGCAATGTCTGCGTCCATGGTATCGTATAGCTCTTGATTGTAAATTATTGCAGCAGGATGGAATGTCAAAAAATATTTTCTTCCGTCTTTGATAACTATATTGCCGTGATTTTTTGTAATCTCACCCTGTCCTAAAATTGACATGCTTGCTGTGTTTCCTAACACACAAACTATTTTGGGATTTATCAGTTCAATTTCTTCACGCAAGTATTCAATGCAAGAATCTCGTTCTTCATTTGTCGGTACTCTGTTGTTAGGCGGTCTGCACTTTACAACGTTTGTTATGTATACTGAATTTCTCATTATGCCGTGTTTTTCAAGCATGCTGTCAAGCTTTTTTCCTGCAGCCCCAACAAATGGCTCGCCTCGTAAATCCTCCGTTCTTCCAGGTGCTTCACCGACAAACATTATTGCAGCATGGGGGTTGCCTTTACCTGCTACTGATTTGGTTCTTGATTTGCATAACTGGCATTTTGTACAGGAAATTACAGCTTGGCGTATGTCTTCAAGTGTATTCATGTTAACACGCTCTTTACTGTGGCAATGCTGCGAATGGTGGGTCCGCCATTGCCCATGCTCATTTGTTGCATAGGATCACCTTTACCGCAGTTTGTAATTGGTCTGACTGTAAAGTCTTTCCCTCTGGCATCAATTGACTGGAATAACTCGGGGGCAGTTCCGACTACGATTACATCTCGATGCATCTCTTTAATTTCGCCATTTTCTATTTTGTTTGCGTATTGACAGGAAATACTCCAGTTGTGCCTCATCATATCAATTGATGGAACCTTCATACCTGAAACCAAATAACCATGTTTTACATCTTTTATAATTTCATCCGGATCCCAATCTCCGCTCTCAATACATGTGCATGCCATCCTAATTAATGGCATAAAACGGTACGACGTAGCACGCATACTTGCATTTGGTTTTGTATTGAATGTGCTTGCAGTTTCTCTACTGTGCATGTGGTTGACAAGCATGCCGTTCTTTAGAATTTGTTTTTTTGATGATGGTGTTCCTTCATCATCAAATTCATACCATCCAAGACTGCCTTCGATGGTAGGATCATCCACTACATTAAGTTCTGGTGATCCTATTTTACTTCCAAGTTTTCCTGACCACCATGCACCACCTGCCCATGCCATCTCTTTGCCCAACACTCTGTCTGCCTCTGATGGATGGCCTAAAATCTCGTGCGTTAGCAATGCTACAAAGTCTGGATCCATGACCACTATTGTTTTTTCTTCGTTTACCGGTCGTGCGTTTAATAGCTGTGATGCTTTTTCAGATATCTCACGTGCCGATTCTATGACGTTGACATCGTCAATTATTTTCTCTAGGCCTCCGCGGCCTCCCTCAGTTCGATTTATTGATTGTGTAATTCCATTTCCACGTGCTGTGGCAATCAGTTCTATTGTAATGTCTGTAAACATATGCGAAATTTTTGTCCCATCACTACTTTCAAAATGTTTTTCAACCGCTAGGTGTTCTGTAGAAACAATACTCTTGTGAATGTGTTTATTCTCTCTAATGGTTTTATCGCAATCAAGGCCAATGTGAATCAGTGCCTCAAGTTCCGGCTCCTTTTTTACCGTGTATTTGATCATTTTTTTCACAACCGGTATGTCTGATATTCGTACTTTGTTTTTCAAGTGTTGTGCTCGCTGTTTTGCAGCTTTTACTGCCTGAAATATTCCGTCATCAAGATTGCTGGTATTTGATGTGGCAAAAAACCCCCATGCCCCATCACACAGCACTCTTACCCCGATACCGCTGTCTTGTTTTGTAAGAGTGTTCTCATGTATGCCGTTTTCTATCAACAATCTTTGTCTTTTGATGCTCTCTATTCTTACATCACAATACGTGCAACCATATTTTTGTGCAATTTGTATTGCTTTTTGCCCTTGCTCCATTGCTTATTTTGTGCATTTGGGTCTATTATTGTTAGTTTCTTCCTGAGATTGTGGGCATTGTGTAAAAGAACTCATCTTCGAATCCATCATCACGTTTTCCCATTTTACGTAATGCCGCAAAATATTCATTACATCTTGCATAAAACTCGGTGTTTTTTGGTATGCCGTCCATGCTGTTACATATCCACATGGTATTATCACCATCGGTGTGAGTCGTTTTCGAATTTATTGTATGATTTCTTTTACTATATTGGGGTCTTTCCGGCCTTGTTCTTTGGCAGTGTGAACACAACAGTAGTTCCTATGCCTGGCGTGCTTTGTAGCGATATAGTGCCATCATGTGCCTCAACTATGCCTTTGCAGATTGATAATCCTAGCCCACTTCCTCCAATTTCTCTAGTTAGCGATGTATCTGCCTGATAAAACTTTGTAAATAACTTTTCCTGATTTTCCGCAGGTATGCCAAAGCCATTGTCCTCGACTATTATTTTGACGTTGTTTTGATCGTCTTGAGAATAAATTCGAATTTTGCCTTTCTGTGGTTTGACTGCTTTTAGACTATTTTTCATAAGATTTGTTATTACCTGAATGATCCTATCTGTGTCGTGAAAGACCATCTCGGATTTTACTTCATTGATAACCAACGCGCCGGATTCATTAATCTGTGGCTCTAATGCTTGTATTGACTTTTCTACAGTTCTTCGTATATCTGTAGTTTCTTTTTTCATTCTTAACTGTCCCAGACTTAACTTTTGTACATCTAGAAGATCCGATATGAGTTGTAATAGTGAAGATGCGCTTGATTTTATAATTAATACGCGTTCTTTTTGTTTCTCTGTTAGCGGTCCTAAATGGCCACCAAGTAACATATCCGCATATCCTTGAATGGGAACTAGAGGTGTTTTTAATTCATGCGTGATCATAGCAAGAAACTCATCTTTGGCAATGTCTATTTTTTTTGCTTCTTCATCTTTTGTTTTAATTGTTTCTGACATTTTGTTAAATGCATTGGCAAGCTGTCCTATTTCATCATCTGTGCTGTGATCTATTCGTTCTCCATAAATTCCATCTTTTACTCTTGCTAATGCATGCGTGATTCTCTCAAGTGGGTTAAGTGATTTTCGTATATAAAACACTACAAAGATGAATATTGCAATATCAATGCCGATGATCATCTGTGTAGCATTTTGACTACTATCCCTAACACTTATCCTTGCGGCATTCCATGTGTCAAGAAACACATCTATGGATTCTATTAGTGCAGGCCGTTTCTGATTAAGATTGGTTAATGATTGAATGAATTCTTCCGAATGTATTGGAGTGCCTTCAAGAACTTTAATACGTAACTTGTATGATTCCCACAGCAAATCTAGATCATTTAAATTTTGAGAACTCTCTCTTGGTATTGGAGAGAGCGGATTAGTATTAATCTTAAATCCCTGAAAATCTGGGTCATTAAGCGGTAACTGTAATAGTCTTTTCATTCCTATGTCAAATAATATTCTGGATTCGCGTATGTTGTCACGAGCGCTAGTATTATCATTAATAGAAATTAATAATGCATTTTTGCCCAAGTTTTTTGCAATCTCATGTAATTCCTGTGCGATTTCTTTATGTGTTATATAGTTTCTATCCAATACTTCAAGTTCGGTTACAAGCAAGTAAGTGGTCAGTATGATCTCATCGTTTCTTTCAAGCACATAATTAAGTGCATTTACTGCATTTGCATTTTGTATTGGAGCTTTGCTAATTTTAATTGCGTCTTCTTTATACAAACTCCAATTGCTTTTGACCACATCATATGTGGGTAGTATTTTTTCCGGTATTGGTGTTATGGTCTGTCCACTAATTTGGCCTCCGTTTCGTAGAGTGTCCAAAAGATCATCCGTCTCCTTGATCTGAGTATCAAGCATTTCTCTGACTTTATCATTTCCTGCTGCGATCGAGCTTGCTAGTCCTGCAATTGTCTCCGATTTTGTTTTGAGATCTGCAGCTCTAATAATTGAATACGATTCATTAGCAGTTGATGTCTGTACACTATACAAAACAAATAGATTCACAACTGCAATTATGACTAATATTCCGATTAAGAAATATACTTTATTAATTATTTTCAACTTAGCATAATTCTGAAGCCTATAGTATAAAAATCACGATCAAAATATTGTTAGTGTTTGTCAGAAGAATTCTTACATGTGGCCGAAAAGGAACTGCGTGAGGACATAGCAGCAATAGAGGCAGTTCTACTCAATTGTATGGCTGATTCAGATGTGAGCAAACACGCATCCGATATTGAAAAACACTTGCATAAAATCAAAGGACTTGCCCCGATGATGGGACAAGATGACATAGGCAACATCGCGGCACTGCTTGACAAAATATTCAAATCGTTATCAAAGGGGATAATTGTTGCTGGAATGTATGATGCATTGAAAGCCTCATGTCAATTCATGCGCAACAAGCTTGACAAAAAGAATCCTGACTATAGTGCTATTAGGACATTATTGGAGAAGATACACGAATAATTCACGCAATAATTGCATCTTGTCAAATTTGTATAACTCAGAAATTTTCATAATGCAGAGTTGTTGTTGTTGTATGGCAAAAATAATGATTGCTGATGACTCTGATGCCATCCGTTTGGTATTGAAGGACATACTGTCAATTGGCAATCACGAGTTAGTAGCTGAAGCATCAAACGGAGATGAGGCAGTTGCAAAGTTTTTTGAAGTAAATCCTGACGTATTACTTCTTGATCTTGCAATGCCAAAAAAAGACGGGCTTACTGTAGTAAAAGAAATAATCGATAAAAACAAACATGCAAAGATAGTACTGATTACCGCCAGTGATAATACCGCAATAATTAATCAATGTATTCAGGCAGGAGCGAGCAATTTTATTTCAAAGCCGTTTGACTTCAACCAAATTCTTAAAGTTATTGACGATGTTTTATCAGGGTGAATTTTTCAAATATGTATAACCTGGACTTGAAATAATCTTTGCATTTTCCAACGTGAATTTGTTGTTACATTTGAGGCATAAATAGTCGATTAATAATTCGCCAAATACGTCACCGCATTCATTGCATATGTAATAGTTTTCTTGCACTCTATAGTCGACACCAAAAACCTTGATTGCCTCTCTGCACTTTGGGCACTTGTCATCAGTGTATGACGACGCTGATGACACATTTCCACATTTATAGTGTTCTATAATTTTGTCTTGTTTGAAATTACTTCCCTTGCATTTTGGACAGTGAAACAGTTGGGCAATTCTGACTGAATCGCATTTGAAACACTTTACTTCTTTTATGTCGTTGATTTTTATGACTTTCTTGTTTGCCACAAGTTGATTGATTGCTGAAATGATCTTGTCTTCTGACTTGTCCAAATATTGAGCTAGCCTTAAGAGGCTAATCTGGGTTGTGTTCGCAATTACCTTTTCCAGTGTTTGTAAATCGTCCACCATCACAGGTTGGGCTTCTTCCATTTTGAGCGTGTTGATTATGTCTTTTAATCGCTCAAGTCTTATTGGTTTGGCAAGATACTGATATGCTCCCTGCGCAATCAGGTCTCTTATCTGCTCTTCTGACTCTTCACGTGCAGTTTCAATTATGACCTTTGTATCTGGCTTTATACTGAGAATTTGACTTAGTATGGAATGACCATTCATATCTGGCAGATTGTAATCTAGAAAGACAAGAGGGGCTTTATTCTGATTGACCATGTCATTGAATGCTTCAAGTCCTGTCTTCCCAGTCTGACAGTGATGTATGTTCTTCAGACCAAGTTTGACTAGAAACTCTTTTAGCAATATGGCTACTGCGGGACTATCCTCAATAATCAGTACGTTACGTTCGCCAAGATGCTCCATAATGTATCCTGCCGTGAGTGATTTGAAAAGGTTGTCATTTTTATGTGTAATTCTAAAATATTGACATTGTCCTTCGTCTAATTATATTTGCGGTTTTACAAGTTTACAAACTGGTAAACATTAGCTATGATTAATAGTGCGGTTTTGAATCTCTAGTCATGTCAAAGATAGTAACTGATACTAGCGTACTGATAAGCGGTTATGTGAGAAGACAGATCGAAACAGGGCATCTTACGGGCTTTGATGTTTTGATACCTGTTGCATCAATTGATGAACTACAATCAAACGCATCCCAAGGAAATGAACAAGGGTTAGTGGGTCTTGAAGAAGTTAAAAAAATCCAACACCTTGCCAAGACTAACGGGGTGTCCGTGCAGATTGTAGGCCAGCGTCCAAGTCTGGATGATATCAAACTTGCATCTCATGGAAGAATCGATGCGCTAATAAAAGACATAGCAAAGCAAAATGACGCCATATTGTATACTGCTGATTACGTGCAAGGTCTTACCGCAGAAGCTGAAGGAATCAAAGTAAACTACCAAACAACCGATCCTCTTCCAGCACAATTAGAATTTTTACAATTTTTTGACGAAAATACAATGAGCGTTCACTTAAAAGAAAACAATTTTCCACTAGCTAAAAAGGGGCGACCGGGAAATTTTGAGCTGGTAAAAATTGGCGAGAAAGTTCTAGATCAGAAGTACTTGGATCAAATTACTAAACAAATACTGGAGGCATCAAAAAGTACCGCTCTTGGCGTGGTTGAAATCTCAAAACCTGGTGCATTGGTGATTCAGTATGGTGATTATAGAATAGCCATTACGAGACCGCCATTCTCAGAATCACACGAGATAACAATAGTGCATCCAATTGTAAAAATGACAATCGATCAATACAAGGCAAGTGAGAAACTCATGAAACGACTGTCTGGGCAGGCTGAGGGGATAATAATATCTGGCTCTCCAGGTTCTGGAAAAAGCACACTCGCATCCAGTTTAGCCAATTTCTATGCATCGCTTGGAAATGTAGTGAAAACTTTTGAATCACCAAGGGATCTTCAAGTCGACAGTGGAATAACCCAGTACACAAAACTTGATGGAAGTTTTGAAAACTCTGCTGACATATTACTGCTAGTGCGGCCTGATTATACCATTTTTGATGAGATAAGACAACTTGCTGATTTTCGTGTATTTGCTGATTTACGACTTGCCGGAGTTGGAATGATTGGCGTAGTTCATGCAAATATGCCACTTGATGCAATTCAGCGCTTTATTGGCAAAATAGAGCTAGGCATGATTCCGCATGTAATAGATACGGTGATCTTTGTCAAGGAGGGCCTAATCTCCAAAATATACGAGCTGGAACTTAAAGTCAAAGTTCCAACTGGTATGATAGAGCAGGATCTGGCTAGGCCAGTAATTGAGATTTGTGATTTTGAGACTGGCACTCTTGAATATGAGATCTATACCTTTGGTGAGGAGAACGTAATAGTGCCTGTTTCAGCAAAATCGGAAAAATCCGGAATATGGCGACTTGCAGAAGAGAAAATCAGGGAGATGGTGCGAAGATTCGATTCAAACCCTGAGATCGAAATATTGTCTGATAACAGCGTCAAAATTAGAGTCAAAAAAGATGCAATTGCATCAATGATTGGAAAAGGCGGTTCCACAATAAGTGATCTTGAAAAAACCATGCACGTGCACATAGATGTGGAACAAAAAAACGAACAAAAGGATGACCCAGAGCGTGACTATAATGTCAACTTCGATCTAAAGGAATCCAATAATTCGATATTGCTTACTGTGGACAAGAGAAACAACGGCTTACTTGCAGATGTATATGTGAAAGGCGACTATCTAACTACAGTGCGTGTTGCCCGTCACGGCAAAATAAAGATCCCAAAGCGTTCTGAGGCTGGTAAACGTCTTATGCGTTCAGCATCAACGCAAAATGACATTGAGATCTTTCTTAAGGATTCTTAAATCCTTCTAGAAATTTTTGATTTGATTTCAAGTAAATGATGAATTTTCTTAACTGCTTAATGGTCTTTGGATTTAAATGATGCTCGATTCCCTCTGCATCTTGGTTCGCAGTCTCGTGTTCGATACCTAGTATCTCAAAAAACTCCAACAAAATACTGTGTTTTTGTCTTATTGTCTCGGCAAGATTTGCTCCCTTCTGCGTCAAATTGATTCCGCGGTACTTTTCGTATTTGAGATAGCCGTTTTCGTCCAATCGTTGCAACATCTTTGTCACGCTAGGCGCACTCACATTCATGTACCTTGAAACATCAAGCGTTGTCGCATATCCTTTCAATTCGACAAGCTCTGATATGACCTCAAGATAATCCTCCATCCTTGCAAGCTTGGGCTTGGCGGATTTGTGTGCCGCCTTGATAGATTCTAGTCGTATCTCGGCCTTTTTCTTCAAATTGGTTATCTATCGTATCACTACTTTATATTCTAGCTCGATTCCTGGGGAGCAATTTGTTATTTGATCTTGACCTTCGTGTAATCGTTCTTTTGGTTTTTTGCTTAACTAATTAGCCCAATATGGTCTGGGGGAATGGAAGAGTATCATAGGCGACTGCGCAAGTTGAAACTAATGTCTGATTCTATAAAACGCCGGACCAAAGTATACCACGAAATTGCCGACATTGACAAAAAAGATACTGCAAAATCCATGACTGCGTTAAGAAAGGCACCAAATCCAGGAGGGAAGCTGCAAAAAATCGGCTTTATTGTGTTTTGGATACCTGAGCCGACAGGAATTTCAAATGCGGTTGCAGCTCCAATGATCCTGACTGGGAAATATCTTGAGAAAAAATACAATGGCGCCACATTGAAGGACGTATACTCGGAAACAAAAAATCACCAATACACAGTATCTAGCTTCAAAGACACTGTAATGTAGACACAGTTTTTAATGCCTAAAGGCGTCTGCAAAACATGGCAACGCGCGCCCAAGTACTAATCCCAATTGGAATAGCTGCTGTGATAATAGGAGTTGTCGGTATCTTATCTATACCAAAAGATGCCAAGCTTGAACAGACAGAATTTCCTCGTGGGCTGATTAAAATTGACGACGTCTTGCTCCAAGTACAAATTGCCGATACAAAGCCGCTTCAAACAAGGGGCCTTATGTTCCAAGAAAAGCTACCATATGATCAGGGCATGTTGTTTGTTTTTGAGGATGAGGGGGTGCGTTCTATGTGGATGCTTAACATGCAGTTTGCACTTGATGTGATCTGGATTGATGCTGATGGCAATGTAGTCCATATAGAAAAAGATACGCAGCCCTGCAAATCCGCACTTGAAACGATGACTTGCACATTCACAAATGGTAATGAAAAACACGCCAAATACGTTCTAGAGGTTACAGCAGGATTTGTTGACCGATTCAACATAACAGAAAACTCAAAACTTCAAATTATCTCAATTTAATTGCAAGATGTGGCAGTATAGATGAAAAGTAAAACAATTTTGATAGTTGTCTCCTTGGTCGCGGCGTTGACTGCATCTGCAGTTTACGTGGCATTAACTTCACAAGAAGAAGTACTGCCTGATTTTTCAGCGTATCTGGACGAAAATAAAAAATTAAAGGAACGCTTGGCCAATTCAGGCATATTGATGTCATCACCACTGAAGTTTGGTGATCCAAATAGTATCAAAAAGTATTGTACATTATTTGCCGATGAACAACGCCAAAAACTAGTCAAATACTGTACTTCAACGGAACTTACTGATGAAACTGGCGAATTTGTCGGCAATATTCACATGGTGGGCTCTTCTACTGTTCCTGAACTGACTTTGGTGTTGATTCAAACAGATTATGAAATGTCCACACTGAATGTTGTTTACAACATATTTGATGCTGTGATTGAAAGTAGTGTCTGTCAGTGTTGGGAGGAGGTGTCCCCTGATGGTTTTACAAGCACACGTGATTGGATTGATGGACTAAAACAATTTCACTTTTCAGATATAAAACAACACAGCAAATCAAAACAAATCGTGCTTGAGGATAAAGTAGTGCAACTTGAGCTGACAACAAACAAAGACGGCAACCTCTGGCAACTATATGTTTACTCATAATTTATTTAAGTACAATTAATAACCGCGTTTTCTGTGAATTAAACATCAGTTAACATCTGATCTACTTCAAAATTCCCACAAGATTCAATACCTTTCTTATGGATATGGTCAGAATGTTTGAAAACCTCTGGCTGATTCTACTTGGATTTATAGCTGGTATTCTAGGTTCAATAATCGGCCTTGGAGGCGGAATAATAACGATGCCAGTACTTACGTTCATTGGGGTTCCACACACTATTGCTGCAAACAGTAGTTTGTTTGCAGCATTTAGCAATGCCGTTGCGTCTACCATATCATATACTAAGCAAAGGCGCATTGAATTCAAAATTGGGTTACGTCTTGGGTTGCTATCTATTCCAGGAACAGTTCTTGGAGCATTATTGTCTGCTCAAGTAACTCCACCGGTATTCAAAATTCTCTTTGGCCTAGTCTTGATTGGCTCATGTTACTATATCATTATAAAAAGAAACATTATGCCTAAATCAACAAATGCAACGGCCCAGATGACAATCCTGTCTGCCGCCATAAGTTTCTCAGCTGGTCTGCTCTCTTCCTTTTTTGGTATAGGTGGTGGAATCGTGTTTGTGCCATTGATGATAGTGGGACTTGGAATGGTAGTAAAACATGCAACCGCTACCTCTCAACTGATCTTACTGTTCTCATCATTTTCTGGAATGATCGCACACTCTCTCTTGGGTCATGCCGACTATGAGTATGCTTTACTCCTCTCAGCTGGGGCATTTGCCGGTGGATTGCTTGGGGCCAAAATCTCAGTTGATATTAGAGAGAGCGGTATCCGAATACTTGTTTGTGCAGCAATCATGATTGCAGCAGTAAAACTCTTCTATGATGCATTCAGCACATAGACTGATACTTTGCGGTTTGTCGCATATTAGTCCAATAATATTATAATCCGGTTCTACGAGTCTATGATATGGGAAAATTTGATGGAATCCGCATGCAAGAGCTCATCGCAGTACAAGATCCAGACAAAGATGGTGGAATAACACTGGTTTTCCAAGATAACCGTTATCTACACATCAAAATCAAAGATGGTAAACTGGAAACTATTTCTGTGCCTGAATAGGCACTAAAACACGATTCGTCTATCTTGGTGGTTCTTTCTTTATTCGATAAAGATTTCTCTTTACCAAAACAACAACATCGCCGCTCTCTTTTTTCCCTTCAAAATCTACTGATATCATGCCGAATTCATCGTCAACGTCTTTCTTATCTGAAATAACGAATTTTATTTTGAGAATCTCGTCTGTATGCAAAGGTTTTAGAAATCTTGCATGTCGATTCTCCCATGTAGCATCGCCATCCATTCCATAAAGAAGTATTAGATTGCCATAAATTTGACTTAGTCTTGTAAACTCTCCTTCCATTCTAGCAATGATTGCTCTTCCTGATACGATAGTGCTGTATTTATCATCATCAAATATCGTGTTTTTTATTCTGGAAAACGCAAGATATGACTCTAATTCTTTTTTGGAAAATGTACATGTGGAGAAGAATTCATCGCCAATCTTAAGCTCGGAGAATTTTTTCATTCTCGCGTTTCATCCACGCAGAACGTAACTTCAGATGACGTTCTTGCTTGGTCTGTTACAAAATAGTTCAGAGCTCGTACTATGTTTTCGTTGTCTGATTCTTTACCGTCAAGCCCACCTGGAAGAACCAAAAACAACCGTACTTTCGACTTGAGAACATCACTCAGCTCTTGGTTTACTGTGGTTGTAAATGGTCTTAGGGCGCCTCTGAATATCTCAACTCTTGCCCTGTCTGCACCTGAAATCTTTGAACCTGTTGGCATGTCTGGCCCAATTACTACTGCCGTACCTACGGCGTTTTTGTAACGACGTGGATCCTTGCTACCGCCAGGAACAAACGTTTCAAATGCAGATTGTAGTACTGTTGCTGGTGTGTTTACAAACTTGTCTACAAGGTCGTCCCATGATTTTCTTGAAAGATCTATAATCTTGGTGTTCTGAGGCACCTTTCCTGTCAAATGCACTACTGCGGAGATTTTTCCAATGTTGCTTGCTGCGCCAAGCCATCGCTGCATTTCATCGCGATTCTTCATATCTGCAACATGTGAGTGGAATTTTGCACCAATCATGTCTTGATATTCCTTACTCATGCGGTTTGATAGTATGCATACTGCCTTTGCACCACACTTTTCTGCGTATTCTGCCAAAAACAGTGCGCGTTCTACATCGTCTTTGTCAGTGGCATCAATCGTAAGCACAAATGCTTGCGAACTCAAGTTTGGTTGCGCCATTTGTGGTGTTGATGTCGCAATGTACGGTTTTACTGGGTAAAATACGCGATCCCCTGGAATTACCTTTCCATTTAATATTTTGGCAATGTTGTCATCTGCAAGCATCATGACTGTCTGTGCCACTTGTAGTTGAGAAAGAAACTGCTTGTCTGCAATCATAAATGATGTGTTTTTTTGCACTTTCTCTGCAATTTCTTGAATCTTTGCTAGGAGCTTTGTTAGCGTTTGTGATATCTTTTCTACATCTGTTCCCTTGATCTTGACCAAAGTTGCAGCAGCCTTTGCAATTCCATCTCTCACTGTTTTTTCGTCCTCTCCAAGCAGTCCAACAATCTCCTTGTTTGCAATCTCGACCTCTTCTGGACTCAAATCCTCAAACCCACTTGTTCTCAAAAACTCAGCAGCAGCCTTTGGATATACTGTCTTGTATATTCTGTCAGAATGTACAGGCCCTGGATTTGTGGCAATTGAGACGATTCCTTTTTCAGTGAGCTCCCATGACATGGCCTCAGCAAGTCTGTTTTTTGCTCCCTGCGAAGCAGTATATGGGCTTCTAAATCTGTATGGTCTTTGTTCATATGGTCGCTCTTCGGTGAAAAATGTCGAAATTGTAATTATCTTTGCACCCGGCTTCATTACTTTTAGTGCTTGCACCGATGTCCAAAAAGTTCCAGTCAGGTGTATTGCAACTGCACTTCTGAACTCGTCTGCTGGTGAATTGCTAAAACACGTTACAGGCCCTGACACCCCTGCATTATTTACCAATATGTCGACGTTAATGTTGGAGTCTTTTAGCGAGTCAAACATGTCCGCCACCCCAAACTCATCACTAACATCTACCCCTGCAAAAAGCCAGACCTTGGCGCCGCTATTGACTTTGCTTATGATCCCGTCCAGAATGGTTTTTGTTTCTTCTAATGGCTCCTTTCGTCTTCCAAGTATTACTATGCTGGCCCCGTTCTCTGCAAACAGCTTTGCAATTGTCTGCCCTATACCAGTACCGCTTCCAGTAACTAGTACCGTTTTATTCTGAAACTTTAGCATGGAATTGGCATTAGCCTTGTCTTATTTATGTCGTTCATTTTCGTATCAAATCTTTATTTGAGGGTACCAAATCAACACATACATGCATGATTCTGAATCTGATACCGTTGTTTACATGACATGGCCAGAAAAGGTCTCACATATGTTAAAAGAGATCGGCATAACATCTAACCCAAAAGAGATCGGCACAGATCCGATAGAAAAAGTCGGAGATTATTATGGGCGAAACTTTTCCCAGACCCCGCGTATGTATACCAACCTTGGCTGTGTGGCTCTTGAATCTTCCAATATTGATGTCATACAAATAATACAAAAGGGATGAAGATGCAGGATCCAACAATTTCTTCATGGGGTGCACAAGATAGATTTCAGGCACATTTTATAGTCAAAGTAGATACTTCCAATCCCTCAAAATATGTGGCAAGAACTGTACTAAACACAACAGGTCATTTTGCCGCCAAAAAGATTGTATCGGTTAGCTGGAATGGTGGTCTTTTGGCAGAGGAACTAAACAAAGATACGCCACTAAACGAACTAATCTCAAAACAATCTGTGCACAATGCAACGATATTTGTTGATCCGGCAGAAGGTGGAGTCAGAATCTATGGCAAGTGGACAAACTCTCATGATTTTAAGATAACAAAAGAAATGTATGCAATCTATAACAAGATTGCCGAGCACATAAGGAGAATTTAAGCTCTCCACCAATCAAGTGCCAAGTAATCAACCTGTTCTCCGTGTGGAACTGCAAGAATAAAGTTCTTCTTTACACTTGTCGCAAGTCTTCCTGCAAGTACTATTCCAGTAGCTGATATGGGGTCGTTTTTGTTGTAAACTTGTACTAGATATGGAGCATGATCGATACCTGGTCCTCTCTGATATACTGCAAAATCGCAACCAAATTTTATCCCGGGATTGATTATGTATTTTTTTTCCCTGAAATCTTTGTACACCAAATATTTTTTATCAAAATTGTGGTATTCGTTATTACAAATCTCCAGCATTTGTTTACTTGTGACTTTTCTCTTTTTCTTAAAAATCGAAAGAACCGATTTTTCTTGTAAATAATATGCCTCTATCAGATCCAAAATCAGCGGGCCGTTTATCTCCTCCGGCTTTGGTTTTGATATTCCTATTGGCTTTCCATAATATGACTCTACAAACAGATTCTTTGACTCTTTTGGATTCCATACTACTATTCGGTTTTCTATCAGCTCACCGCGCATAAAATCCAAAATAGCTGACGATACAAAATCATTTGCATTTTAAAATAATGAAAATGGGGGATTATAGGCTCAATGCGAGCAAAATGAACGAGTCTGAGACCTCTTGACATTTGTCTGCCATCTCTTCTATGCCCTGAATGACATCTTTGACCAAGAGTAATTCTTTAGTGTTGCTTATCTCATCAAGCGCCTTTATTACCAGCGTTCTGTACTTGATGTCGATTTCTCGTTCAATCTTCTGTGTTTCCTGTGCAAGCTCGATTGCATTTGCAGTGTTTGTGTTTAGGCCACGAACTATCTCGTTAAGCTTGTAGACCTCATCTACTAGCAGATCAATAAGTGCAGAAATGTCCTCATCGATTTTTGCACTTTTCAGAGTAGCAGGTTTTATGTTTGACAGCTTGAATGCAATTCCTGTTATGTATCCTGCAATCTCGTCCATGGTATATGCTGTGTTCAACAGATTTTCTCTGTTGATTATGAGGCCGCCTACATCTGCTACTTCGCGAGTGATCTTTCGCCTGAGATTTTCAACTTCTTCCTCAATACTTGAGATCTGCTCATTTGCAGCCTTGATTCCAGCTTTGTCCTTTTTCATGATCAAATCAGGCAAAGTCGCAAGCTCACGTGCTGCGTTGAGGATCCTGTTTATCTCATCTTGTAAAACTGCAATCGCTTTTCGTTTTGCCTGGACCTCTAGTTCTCCACTATACATCCTTTTTGTATAACTTGGCTTGGTCTTAATTAACCTTGCATGTTAGGCGGCGTTTTGCTCCTGCGTGACCTTTTTCTGGTTTTTGTACAATGTTAGAACTTCTTGATCTGTAGTTGCATTCTCTGGTGATTTCTCAACTCTAATTTTGCCAGTAAATTTTGGAAATCTTAATGCAAGACCGCTGCCCTTTCGTACCAAGTCTTTTGCAGTTGTGTGGACTGGACTTAAGGTGATCTCTGATGCCACAATCTCAATTACCAGCTCGGGCTCAAACCACACATCAGGCTCCATACCGCTTTCTATTCTTGGATTTTTCTTGAGTGTGACTTTATCTTGTAAGATCTGATAAAACTGATCTAGATTTTCATCTGTAAACCCTGTTCCAACCTTGCAGATGCTCTCAAAAGTATCTTTTTCCTGATTGTATGTTGCCAGCAACAATGTGCCGTATCTCCCAGTCCTTCTACCTTTACCAAAAAATGCCCCAATCACAACAAGATCCAAACTATCGCCAAGCTCGTTTCTATATTCGCGTTTTAGCTTAAGCCAGTTACTTCCACGTGCACCTGCCCTGTATGGTGCATCAAGAACCTTGAGCATAAGACCCTCACAGCCAGCATTTATTGCGTTTTCAAGAAAGTCTTCAATCTCATTTTCATTTCGTACTATCGTTTTTGTCACTATCTTAACAAAGTCGTTTTCCATAGTTACTTCCTCAAGCTTGTGTCTCCTTTCCTCATAAGTGGAGTTGAGAAGATCTTTACCATTCAAATACATGATATCAAATAGATTCACCGTTATTGGATACTGTCCTACAATCTTTGCAATGTCGTATTTTCTTCTCCGATGCATTAGTTCCTGGAACGGCAAAAACTCCCCAGTATTCTCATTTATTGCAACAGCCTCAGCTTCCAATATTGATTCAGTTGTTTTTAGTGCCTTTGAAACATTTTCCACTATATCTGGATAATAACTTGTAATGTTTTCCAGCCTACGTGAAAAAAGAACAATCTTTTTGTCTTGAATGTGTATTTGAACTCGCTCCCCATCAAGCTTGTATTCTGCAGCAAATTCGTGTCCAAGCTTCTCAAGTGCTTCTGATTCACTCTTTACACGTTCTGCTAACATGGGACGTATGGGACTAAACAAAGTAACCTGAAAGTTATCTAACCCCTTCAATCCATGCAACGCCACATTTTCTGCCACTCTTCCTAAATCGGATGACACGTTGTATGCTGATTCTAATCTTTCTCGGTTGTCGCGAGTTCCTGTATATGCTATAGCTAGTGCGTCCATCACTGTGTTATCTGCAATTCCAAGCCTTAGTGTACCCATTACAATTTTGAGTATAAATTTCGCTTCTTGAGGTGTGGCATCATTTAGAAGACTGGAAATGTATTTCATCTTCATGTCTTGTGATCTTGACCCTTCCAAGTTTGCAATCTTTACTAAAGTATCGTAGACACGTTCTACCGTAATTTGTTGCATAAGAAAAGTCGTCTGCATTTTCTGCTCAAGTATCTTTGATGCAACATGACCCAAGTCGCCATCTTCAACAAATACGTCGTTGATTTTTTTTACTGGTATGCCGGCAGATTTTGATATTGCACGTATCACGAGTTTTTCTGCAACTCCTAGTTCTACTCCCTCATAATCGGGACGGAGCTTCCCTTGAATGAGGTATACTACTTTGGAAATTAATTCGACAGGTGTTGACTTGAATAACTCCACAAGATATTGCGTGAGCTCAAGTCTCTTTGTGGTTGATTCCATCTTCTCAAAAACATCTGAGATTAAGGAAAACTGCACGTAAAATTTTACGTGCTCCAAAATAAAAGTGAGTCGACAGGCTACTTTCTAAGATGGGTCTTTATTTTAAGCCTGATTTCGGTGTTTCTACTTGCCACCTTGGAGTAGAAATCCACAAGCTCATCATCGTTTAAGAATCGCTTGTTCTCTGCAAGAAATCTGTCAAAAAATACTCCTGATATGTATCCAACATACAAGCCATACGAGAATTCCTCACTCGAAGTGGTTGTTATGGTGTTGCACTTTGAGCTTGCAAGTACCATACTTGGATACTCTAGGGCGTAATTGATGATCTCTGAAAGATACTTGTCCTGAATGACATCAAGTGGCATTTGTTTGGTCTTGTTTTTCTTGCGTATTTAGCACGTATGTCTAATGTTTTAGATGTATCTGAAAATTGTTTTTTTACTAGAGTTTGGCATGTCTGCAACCATGGCAAAATTATGCATGGGGTGATCAGCCTTGTACTGTTTCATAAAGCTCCATGCCACATCATGGTTCCTAAATTCAGTGCGTAGCCCTTCGATCTCAGTCTGATTCCCAAATACGTCAAATATGACCACTGTGTATTTTTTTGGCCTGCTGTGTGGTCTTGCCCTAAGAAACCATGTGAATGCAAACGCAAAGACAAATGCAAGCATGAATGCGCCACCAACCTCTCGGAAAAAGCCAACTACGTAGTTTGGGATCGTTTGCCCAAATAACGTCACTACAATTTGAGACATGGAAATAAAGCCGATCCAAAGAAGTACGGCTCTTATGATCCCAACAAAGCTCATGACACTGATTAGTATGCCGTTGTTACACTTAAACTCTGTTGTTGATTTTCTGGCTAATCTGGGTCTTCGTACTTTTTGTTACTGCTTGTCTGTTTTGTCGGCAGCGGTCTCATTTTTTTCTCAAGCTCGCTAATTATTGCCTTGTATCCCTCGGCGTATTCCAGTTCTGATGGAACTAATGTGGCAGGATGGATGAATCCTTGGCTTCTCATTGCCAGTGCTTTCTTCGTAGCTATCTCTCTTACCAAGTCCCAGTCGGGAGTTGAAAACCCATCAAACGGACCTGTGAATTTGCCATTGTGCATTGAGAAAACAAGTGCCTCAATTAACGGAATGCAAAAGTTAATCGTTGCAGCGGTGTTTATCTTGACTGGCATCAGCGGCATGTGATGACTTCCACGTGTGTTGCCTGCAACATAATGGGGGTTGTTGAACACACTTCCAAGCTCCTCAGTGGCTGGAAAGTTCTTTTGCGTTCTAACTATTGCAATAGGATCATCCTTTCCAACATATGTTCCTGCTATGTTGTGAAGCCTGTCCGTAGACGATGCGACAATTGGCTCACCTGCCTTTGTACGCACAGATGAAACTACATATCTTCCTGGATACATCAGCGCTGCCTCCAAGACTGGTTTGTCCTCCCACAAGGAAAGCTCTGCAATCTCGCCTTTTTCCACATCCATTATCTCAAACTTGACTCCTGCAGCAAGTGACTTGTTGACAATAAGTCCTGTATTGCTCAATGCGTCCACAAAAAGTCGGTAGAACGGATAATTGAATGCACCAGGCTCTGTCTTGTCTGCGGCCAAAACCGTGAATGCTTCATTCGGCCTTTCTTCAAACTCTATTTCTGCAACTCCGGGACCCATGCACTTGACATTACCTGAAAATGAATCCTTGAGCAGATCTTGTCCGGCGCCATACAAGCCCTCGTTTTTT